>NZ_KL544001.1:47305-157361 GCF_000711975.1 Desulfofalx alkaliphila DSM 12257
GAAGTGGCCAGTTCTTCAGTAACGGCCAAAACCTGCTGTGATGAGGACGATAAGGTTTGGGCCACCTCTGTTAGGGCCTCTTGGTTTTTCAAACTAATTCCCAAGTTTATAACACCAATAACTTCCCCTTGGCTGTTCTTGATGGGCACTGCGTTGGCTTTAAAGGCCGTGCCATAAGCCCCGCTGGGCCTGATGGAACGAATTGTTTCGCCGGTGCTAATGACCTTTGCAGCAGCCGATGCTTTTGGTATTTTTGTGCCCACCACATTATCACCCAAGGATACCTCTTTTCCGGGTATATAGGCCAGAAATTTTTCTGTGTCAGTGAGCAGCAGGAGACAATCCATAGGAATTAATTCCTTAATAAGTGGCAGTACTTTTTCCAATGCAATTAATTCTGAATATGTGAAGGTGCTATCTATATTAATCTCCATTTCCCCCCCTCCCAAATTAAGTATTGTTTACAATAACATATTATATAGGATAGGCACTGCAACATATGTAACCCCAGATACATATGTAATTGAAGATATCTAAACAATTAACTTCAGACCTGGTCCCAATCACCTGCACAGGTGCTATATTTATGTTAAAATCATCTTAAAGACAGGGTCATATTACCGCATACAAAAAAGTATGTGAAGGGAATACTTTACTTCTGCGGCCCGTCAAAGGCCCCATTTAAAATAGATTACGGAAAACCACTGGGGAACTGCCTGAAAAGGTTTCTCTTTTGCCTTTCTGTGATATATATATTGATACAATTATAAGCTGCCCGTAATTTAGAGATACTACAAGAGTTGAAAATATTTTTTTATGGAGGGATAATATGGAGGATGATAAGGTATTTCTATCCACTTCCCCTTGGGTTAAATCCCTGCTATTTGAGCCGGAAAGTATAAGTGCAGATGACCGGTCTTTTATAGATAGTATTGGCGTAAAAAAGTGTTATGCTAAGGGAACCTTAATTATAACCATGGGCAGCAGGGGTGAAAAAATGTACTTTCTCCATAAAGGCATGATTCGCTACTATATGTTGAGTGTAGAAGGTACAGAAAAACCGGTTATTTATGCCGCCGCAGGCTGCTTTGTGGGTGAGGAAGCATATTTTCACAACCAGCCTACCATTTACAATGCCATGGCCATGGAAAATGTGGAGGTGACGGAGATCAGCAGTAAATATCGGGAGGAAATTCTCTCCCGCACCGGTTTATCCCAGCTGTTGATCAGGTCATTGAGCATTAAAGCCCGCATACTGGCCCACCAAATAGAAGACTTGGCCTTTCGCAACACCACAGAAAAGCTCTCCCGTTTATTATACTGCCTCTGGCTGGAGTCCCGGGATGACAATGACAAGAATAAGGCCATTAAGGCAACCATTACCCAACAGGAACTGGCCTCCATCGCCGGCGCTCACCGGGTGTCTATAACCAATGCCATTTCCAAGCTTAAAAAAGACGGCATAATATCTACCGGCCGAGACGGGGCCATAGTGGTGGAAAAACCCGATAAATTAAGGGAATATGGCTTTTGGGTGTAAGTGTCAGGTATTCTGTATAGCAAAGTTATCTATGGTATGATAAAATATACACTGAATGTAGACAAGAATAATGAAGGCTAAAACCCTACAGGCAGGTGTAACCATGAAGTATAGTCTTGCGGTTTTGGTTATTAACAGGCCAGGTGTACTGGCACGGATTTCCGGACTGCTGTCCCGGCGGATGTTCAACATAGAAAGCATAGCCGCCGGTTTAACGGAAGACCCCGATATCACCCGTATTACGGTGGTGGTGAAGGGGGATGAGCAGGTGCTGGACCAGGTGATGAAGCAGTTGTCTAAACTGGTTGATGTAATTAAAATTTTGCGTATAGAGGGTCCGGACGCCATTAATCGTGAACTGGCCCTGATTAAGGTGCGGGCCAACCCCGATAAAAGATCGGACATAGTGGATATAGTTGAAATATTCCGGGCTAAAATTGTAGATGTAAGCCGTGAAACAATGGTGATCGAGTTGACCGGGGACGAGCAGAAAATTGATGCCCTCTGTGAGGTGTTGCGTGACCATGGTATTGTAGAAATGGTCCGCACCGGCAAAATTACCCTTTCCCGCAAATCAATAGCTGCTAAGGACGGCTAAAGGCGGTATCATAAAATTTACTTTTGTGTATATAATTAATACCATAGATGTTTTGGTACTAAGGGGGTATGTTGGGTGGATTACAAAAAAATAGAGGTGTGCTTACCCGACAATCTGGTAAATGAAATAGACGGGCTGGCCCAAAAGGAAGACATTGATCGGGCGGAGTTGGTGCGTAAAGCAATGTCGGCCTACATTAGGGAAAGAAAGCGTTGGTACTTAAGGGAACAAATGAAAATTGGCTATATGGAAATGGCTAACATAAACCTGCAGTTGGCCTTGGAACAAGCTAGGCTGGAAGCGGAAGCCGACGAGTACCTGCCCGCTGCGGAGGGTAACTAAATGCACATGAAGCGGGGGGACATTTTCTATGCCGATTTAAGCCCGGTGGTAGGTTCTGAACAAGGCGGTACTCGACCGGTGCTGATTTTACAAAATGATATTGGCAACCAGTACAGCCCCACCACCATTGTGGCAGCCATTACCTCTCAAATTGCCAAAGCCAAACTGCCCACACATGTGGAAATTAGCGGGGCTGTAAGTGGATTAAACAAGGATTCTGTGGTACTGCTTGAACAACTGCGTACCATTGATAAAAGCAGGCTGCAGCAGCGAGTGAGTTCATTAAATGATGAATTGATGGCAGAGGTTGCCAGGGCCATTGAAATAAGTTTGGGTTTAATTGAGCTATAGATAGAATAGGAACAGCGCAAATTTGCGTTGTTTTTTATTTTCCGGCAAGACAAGGATATGTTAAAGGCATAGGCAGGGGTCGCGGTGACCCATTGCTGCCGAAGGATAAGCCTAAAAGAGCGAAGAGAGGTGCTTAATTTGCTTAAACCGATAATAGGCATCAGCTGCTGCTATGATGAACCCCTTGGCCGCCTATGGCTTAATAAACCGTATGTGGAGGCGGTAATGGCTGCCGGGGGTATTGCGGTGGTGCTGCCGGTGCTAAATAAAAGCAGTGATATAGATGATATGTTAGAATTTTGCAGGGCAGTGATTTTGCCGGGCGGAGGGGATATAGATCCCCTTCTTTTTGGTGAAGAGCCGCAAGCTGCCAATGGAGAAATATGCCCTTACCGGGACGGTTTTGAGCTGGAACTGGCCCGACGGGCAATGGACAGGAATATACCCCTGCTTGGTATTTGCCGCGGAATGCAGGTGCTTAATGTGGCTGCCGGCGGAACTGTTTGCCAAGATATAACTAACCAAATAAAAAACCCCATAAAACACTTTCAACAGGCTCCCCGTTGGTACCCCACCCACACCCTTACACCGGTTGAAGGCACAAGGCTAGAAAAGATAATTGGTAGGGCTCCGGTAAAGGTAAACAGTTATCACCACCAAATGATAGGAAAAATAGGTGACCGGTTTAAAATATCCGCCTATGCCCCCGATGGAGTGGTAGAGGCCATAGAAGATCAAGATAATAATAAATTTATTGTGGGCGTACAGTACCATCCCGAAACAATGTGGAAAACCGATGCTAAAGCACTGGCCTTGTTTGAAAGTCTTGTGGAGTCCGCTAGGGTGGCACGGAAATGAAAAAACTTACAAAGGATATATATAATAAACCTAAATGTGAAAATAATCACATACAAGAGAAATGTGTCGATAATTAACGAAAAACAAGAAAAATCTAAAATATTTATCAACAAGGAGGAATTTGGACAAAACTAGCGAATATAGGCTTTTGAAACTGCAAATTGACATTGAAAAAAATTACTAAGGTTAATGAAAAGTATTGTCGAATATTGCAAAGCCGAATTAAGAATGTCTGGAGTGATAAGCTTTTATGCAGGCTTTAGTTGGGGGTACTGTTTATACCGTTACCAACGGGGTGATAGAAAATGGCACTGTATTGATAGACGGGGGCAAAATTATAGAGGTGGGTGAGAAGGTTGCCATACCGGCCGGCTGTACCCTTGTAGATGTTTCCGGTAAGAAGGTGTTTCCGGGCTTAATTGATGCCCACACACACCTGGGAATATTTGAGGAGGTATACCGCGTGGAAGGCAGCGACGGTAACGAAACCAGTGATCCGGTAACCCCTGAATTAAGGGCCGTAGATGCCATAAACCCCGGTGATGCCGCCTTTGCAGATGCCCTGTCCGGTGGGGTTACAACTGTGGTCATCGGGCCGGGCAGTGCCAATGTCATTGGTGGGGAAATGGTGGTTTTAAAAACCGCCGGTAATTTGGTGGATAAAATGGTGGTGAAAAAGGCCGGTATAAAGGCCGCCCTGGGGGAAAACCCCAAAAGGGTATATGGTGGCGATAAAAAGGCCCCCATAACCAGGATGGCAAACGCCTTGCTCTTGCGCCGGGCCCTGGCAGAGACAATTAACTTTATAGAAAAAAAATCAAATGAACGCAACTTGAAATTAGAAGCTTTGGTGCCTGTTATTGAAGGTAAACTGCCCTTGAGGATACATGCCCACCGGGCCGACGATATTGCCACTGCTGTCCGCATTGCCAAAGAATTCAATATTAAAATTACCATTGAGCATTGCACAGAGGGCTATAAGGTGGCGGATTTACTGGCTGAAAACAATATACCTGTCGTCATCGGGCCCATTATTACCAACCGCGCCAAGGTGGAGTTGCAGGGGGTCAGTCTCCAAAATGCTGCGGCACTGCATGCCGCAGGAGTAAAGTTTGCTATTATGACAGATCATCCGGAAGTACCAATCCACTACTTATCATTGTCGGCAGCACTGACATTGCGGGCCGGCTTACCTGAGGAGGAAATGCTTAAAGCCATAACCATCAATGCCGCGGAAATATTGGGCTTAGAAGACCGTTTGGGAAGCATAGAGGCTAATAAGGATGCCGACCTAATAGTGACGAATTACCCACTGTATGACATTCGCTGTCAAGTGGAACAGCTTTATATACAAGGGGAGAGAGTTAATTGGTAATTAGAAAAAAGCCGGCAATTAGCAGTATATATATAAAACGCCTGGGGGTTGGAGGTATTTCTTATGAAAAAGAATAAGTTTAAAATACTGGTGGTAGATGACCAACCCGGATTGAGATACTTAATGGAGGTTATCCTGCGAGAGACCGGTCATCAAACCCAAACCGCTGAAAATGGTTTAGATGCCCTTGAAAAGGCTCGTCATTTTAAGCCGGATTTGGTGTTCATGGATATAAGAATGCCGGTAATGGATGGTTTGGAGGCGCTGGGTAAAATTAAAATTATGCTGCCTAACACAGAAGTAATTATGATGACTGCCAATAGTACAGAGGATTCCTTCAGTACGGCCATGCAAAAGGGGGCCTTTAAATGTATGGCCAAACCCTTTGACGTGGAGGATATTAGAAAAACCATTGATGAATTTATCTGGGAAAAGGAAAAAACCAGTGATACCTTCGCCTTGTAAGGGCCAACCTGTTACAAGTAAATACTTTTGGTTAAAAGAGTGCCATAGGGTACTCTTTTAATAATTATTTATAAGGGGTTTTCCCATAGATGCCGTCACTGTGGTATTATTGGTATGTTATTTTTTCTCGGCTCTGTTTATAATAAACATAGTATTGACCAGGGCCGGATTATCCTCTGTGGCATGGAAGCTTAGGGAAATAATTATTTAGGTAAGGGATGTTAGCGATGAATGTATTAACAACAAATTCAGCGGAAGAGACAAGGCAGGTAGGGGTTTTACTGGGAAGATTATTTGAACCGGGGGATATTTTATGCATGTATGGGGATTTGGGAGCAGGGAAAACTGCCTTATCCCAAGGGGTGGCCCTGGGTTTGAATGTTAACGAACATGTAACCAGTCCTACTTTTACCTTGATTAACGAATATCAAGGCAGAATCCCCTTATATCACATGGATGTGTACCGGCTGGGGGGGCCCGATGAGATGGACGACCTGGGCTATGAGGAATATTTCTACGGTGACGGGGTGACCTTGGTGGAATGGGCCAACCTGGTGAAGGAAGCCTTGCCCGCTGAAAGGCTGGATCTGCAGATAATTAAACGGGGGGATAATGAACGCCTGTTAAGGTTTATTCCCTGGGGCAAAAGATATAATATATTAGTTGAGGAGTTGTTAAAACTTGTACGTGCTGGGGATTGAAGCGGCTACGCCGGTGGCCGGTGTAGCAGTGATAGATGAAAAAAAGGTGCTGTCTGAAAGGTTTGTCAATAATAAACGAACCCACTCCGTTAATTTACTGCCAATGGTAAAGGCAGCCATTGAGGAGGCCGGTATAAATAAAGAAGAGTTGGCTTGTATTGCGGTGTCTGCCGGGCCGGGTTCATTTACCGGTTTGCGTATCGGCATGACCACCGCAAAAACCCTGGCTCAAGTATGGAATATACCGGTGGCGGCGGTGCCCACCTTAGATGCCCTGGCTTATTCCTTGGCGGGATACAAGGGTTTGATTTGTCCCATTTTAAATGCCAGAAAAAATGAAGTCTATGCGGCGGTCTACAGGGGAAGACCGGGGGAACTGGAGCGGTTGGCCGGCCCCATGGCTGTTTCCTGCGGTGAGCTTATGGAAGAGCTAAAAAAATGGACAGATGATGTTTTGTTTTTAGGTGACGGAATAGATCTATATCGGGAGCAACTGTTGCAGGAACTGGGTGAAAGAGTATTTTTTGCTCCCAGGGCAGTGGCCCTGCCCCGGGGTGCAGTGGTGGCAGAACTTGGTTTGGAAATGTATAAAAGGCAAAGGGTGGCCTCCCCCCTGGAGGTTACGCCGGAGTACATTCGCCCCTCGGAGGCAGAGGTGAAGTGGGCTGAAAAACAAAAAGCCGGTGGTAAATGTGGCTGCGGAAATTAGTTATACTGAGATGAAATTAGAACACCTGCCGGGTGTGCTGGTTATTGAGGAGTTGTCATTTTCAACCCCCTGGTCCCATCATGCCTTTTCATATGAAATACTACATAATAATTTTAGCTGCTACCTTGTGGCTTTAATAGGGCAGCGGGTGATTGGCTATGCGGGCATGTGGCTGGTGCTGGATGAGGCCCATGTGACTAATATTGCGGTGCACCCGGACTTTCGCAACAAAAAGGTGGGGCGGGGGCTCATGCTAAACCTTTTGGCCCATGCGGTGGCAAAGGGTGCCACAAGGATGACCTTGGAAGTGCGCCCTTCAAACACCAGGGCCTTAAGTCTGTATAAGGGCTTGGGCTTTAAAAGGAAGGGTATAAGAAAAAAGTACTATACCGATAATGACGAAGATGCCATTATCATGTGGAAAGAGGACTTGGTTCAAGGTTAATTTAGAGTTAGGTGGTTGAAAAATTGAGTGTAACTATACTGGGTATTGAAACTTCCTGTGACGAAACTTCCGCTGCGGTAATAGTGGACGGAGTGACCGTCAAATCAAACATTATTGCCTCCCAGGTGGAGCTGCACCGGAAATTTGGCGGTGTTGTTCCTGAGGTGGCCTCCCGCAAGCATTTGGAGCTGATTAACCATGTTGTGCTGGAGGCCCTGCAGCAGGCGGAAATAACCCATAAAGAAATAGATGCGGTGGCGGTGACCTACGGCCCAGGCCTGGTGGGAGCCCTGCTGGTGGGTGTGGCGGCAGCCAAAGCGATGGCCTATGGTTTGCAGCTGCCCCTAATTGGCGTCAATCATATTGAAGGGCACATTTATGCCAACTTTCTTCACCGGCCCCATTTGGAATTCCCATCCCTGTGCCTGGTGGCATCGGGAGGCCACTCTGACCTGGTGCTGATAGAGCGCCACGGCAGTTACAGGTTACTGGGCCGTACCCGGGATGATGCTGCCGGCGAGGCCTTTGACAAGGTGGCCAGGGCATTGGGCCTAGGCTATCCCGGCGGGCCCCTAATAGACAAATTGGCACGGGAAGGTGACCCCGCAGCCATTGCCATGCCCAGGGCTTACCTGGAGGAGGGCAGCTTAGACTTTAGTTTCAGCGGTTTAAAGTCTGCGGTGCTAAATTACTTAAATAGGGCACGGCAAAAGGGTTTAAAGGTAGACAAAGCCGATCTGGCAGCAGGTTTTCAACAGGCGGTTGTGGATGTGTTGGTGGATAAAACTGTCCTTGCTGCCCAAAAACACAAGGTAAAAACGGTGATGTTAGCGGGGGGAGTGGCGGCAAACAGTCAGCTGCGAAGGCAACTGCAAGGGGCAGCCCGGCAGCATAACATGCAAGTAACTTACCCACCGCCGGTGCTCTGTACCGATAACGCCGCCATGATTGCC
This sequence comes from Desulfofalx alkaliphila DSM 12257, assembly GCF_000711975.1. NCBI lineage: Bacteria > Bacillati > Bacillota > Clostridia > Eubacteriales > Peptococcaceae > Desulfofalx > Desulfofalx alkaliphila. Next base: position 55,643 of record NZ_KL544001.1, read on the forward strand.
TGTGCAGGCTACTACAAATACCTACGGGGCGATTTTGCCCCCCTGACCCTAAACGCCGTACCGGGGCTTGGCTTAGGGGCAGATAAATACTAATATTTATAACTGACATATAATTCACATTTTCCCACCGTCTTGTGGATGTTTGGTTGTGGATAATGTTGATAAGTCTGTGTATAACTTGAGAATAAAGGGGTTAATTTGTGGGTTTTTGTCCGAACACTGATCAATAGGGATCAAAATTAGGTAGTTTACAGCCGGCCACAGCCGGCAGCCGGTGATTTTTTTAATCTTTTGCCTTGGCCGGGCAGGGAACAAAATACTTTGTGTTGAATAAAGCATATTTATGTATCATAAATATGCAGGGAGGTTAGTGCGGATGTATTGGCAAGAAAAGTATGAAACCATGTCCCGGGAGGAACTGAGGGAATTACAGTTTACCCGTCTCAAAGCGCTGGTTGAGCGATTATATAACCAGGTGCCCTTTTATAAAGAGCGCTTTAAAGAAAAGGGCATTCTTCCCGGGGACATAAAAAGTTTGGAAGATTTAAAACACCTGCCCTTCACCACCAAGCAGGATTTGCGAGATACCTACCCCTTTGGTATGTTTGCGGTACCCATGGAGCAGGTTCTTCGCTTACACGCGTCAAGCGGTACAACCGGTAAGCCCATCGTTGTCGGTTATACAAAAGAGGATTTAGAAACCTGGGGTCATCTGGTGGCTCGCTGTCTAAAGATGGTGGGAGCCTCCCCAAAGGATGTGGTACAAAATGCCTACGGCTATGGCCTGTTTACCGGCGGCTTAGGTATTCACTACGGTACAGAAATATTGGGTGCCACCGTGGTGCCCATATCCGGCGGAAATACCGACCGGCAATTGATGTTAATGCAAGACTTTGGTACCACTGTGCTTACCTGTACTCCAACCTATGCCCTATTCTTGGCAGAAGAAGCCCATGCCGGCAGGGTGGACTGGGATCGCATAAAATTAAAAATTGGTATATTCGGGGCGGAGCCATGGTCTGACGCCATGCGCAAACAGTTGGAGGAAAGATGGAATATTAAAGCCATTGACATATACGGCTTGTCTGAGGTGCTGGGCCCGGGGGTTGCCTGTGAGTGCTTGCACCAAAACGGCCTACACGTCTTTGAAGACCATTTTATTCCGGAGATAATTGATCCCGATACCCTGGAGCCGCTTCCTTTTGGCCAAAAGGGGGAATTGGTTTTCACCTCTTTAACAAAGGATGCTTTTCCTGTGCTGCGTTACCGCACCAAGGACATATCCGTACTTTATGCTGACAAATGCGACTGCGGCCGCACCCACATACGGATGGAGCGGATCACCGGACGCACCGATGACATGCTTATCATTCGGGGCGTAAACGTTTTCCCCAGTCAAGTGGAAAGTGTTTTATTGGAATTTGGCGAGACAGAACCCCACTACCTACTGGTGGTTGACCGTAGGGGTAGCATGGATGATTTGGAAATCAGGGTGGAAGTTTCCGAAAAAATGTTTTCAGACAAGGTGCGGGGCTTAGAGGACTTAGAAAAACGTCTTCGGGCCAGAATACTTAGCGTCTTAGGCATTTCGGCCAAAATAAAGCTGGTGGAACCTAAATCAATACCCAGAAGTGAAGGAAAGGCTAAGCGCATCATAGATAAACGTTTAATGGAATAATGCACCATAAAAAGGGAGGGAAAACAATGAAGGTACAACAAATATCCGTCTTCTTGGAAAACAAGAGCGGTCGTCTGGCCCGGGTAACTGAGGTGCTGGGAGAGAACGGTATTAATATTAGGGCGCTCTCCATAGCAGATACCACTGATTTTGGTATACTGAGACTAATTGTTGATGACCCCGAAAAGGCCGTTCCGGCACTTAAAAAGGGCGGTTTTGTGGTCAGTACCACCGATGTACTGGCTGTGGAAGTGGATGATAAACCGGGTTCTTTAAGTGAAGCAATGCGTTTGCTGGAACAGGCAGCCATAAACATTGAGTATTTATATGCTTTTGTGCAAAAGAATCCCCAAAAGGCACTGGTGGTATTTAGGGTTGAACAGGTGGATCAAGCTATCCGTGTATTGCAGGATAACGGTGTTACCCTAATGCCCAGCCAAGAGGTTTATAAAATGTAATTATAATATTTCCCCCTGCTTGGGGGAATATTTTTTACTGGCAGCATATTATAAAAATATTGACAGACAATTTTGTAAAAATAGAACTTTTCAAAGCAGGATTTCCCATGAATAAGGTAGAAGTAAGAAAATTAGTTTTAAGAAGAAGAGAATCAATGTCGCCGGGCGAGGTTATGTGCAATAGTGAAAGAGTAAAGACTAACCTCTTTGCTTTACCGATTTTTCAAAAATCTCAAGTGGTAATGGCCTATATGTCCTTCAGAAACGAGGTGGCCACCGAGCAAATAGTAAAACAAATGCTGGATCAAGGGAAGAAAGTGGCTATTCCAAGTGTTAATAAAGAACACCGTCTTATGGTACCTTCTCTGGTGACAAATATTTACAGCGATCTAGTCCCTGGCTGCTATGGTATACTGGAACCGAAGCCGTCATCGGTAAAGCCTGTCAAGCATAGTGACATTGATGTGGTTCTGGTGCCCGGTGTTGCCTTTGACCCCAAAGGCAACCGCCTGGGTTATGGAGGGGGGTACTACGATCGTTTTTTGTCCCGATGCAGAGCCGACGCAGTTTTTATAGCCCTCTGTTATCAATTTCAAGTGTTAGACGATCTGTCTCAAATAATTGAGGAACATGACCAAAGGGTACATTACTTGGTAACTGACAGCGAAGTGATTAATATCAAAGTCCTGTAATTAAATTATTAAATCCGGGTAATATTTGGCTGTTATAAGAATATTTAACTACTATAACGGCTTTTCGTAGTTTACCGAGGTTACCAGGTTAAATTTATTTTTGAAAGGAGGGGGAATTATGGGTACAGGATTGCTTCAACCAATGCATATCCTACTGATCTTAATTGTAGTATTGATTATCTTTGGCCCCGGTAAACTACCTGATGTGGGCAAAGCCATAGGCAAATCAATACGCGAATTTAAAAGTGCCACTGCGGGAGATGATCCTAAAAAGGATGATCCCCAGAAGGCTGAAGCAAAGCCCAATAAAGATACTGACGTAACCGATACTAAATAGCAACCTAAGGATGGTATCCAGAGGGGGGTTGGAATTTTATATGAGTAAATTAAGCAGGCGCGAGTTTCTTAGAAATATAGGTCTGGGCACTGCCGGCTTATCATTGTTCGCCGCACCGGCGGCAATGGCGGCAGAGTCACAGGCCATAGATAACAGTGGTTTAAATACAAAAATTACAAAATTAAAAGAAACCTATACAGTTTGTGCTTACTGTGGATGTGGTTGTGGAATATTGTTATACCATGATGACCAGTTTATTGTTTTCGCAGAAGGTGATCCCGATCACCCAATTAACCAAGGAACACTTTGTACCAAGGGAAATGCCATTATAGATGCTTATAATATTATAGATAAAGAGGGCAGTAGAGCAATCAATCCCAAGCGTATTACCAAGCCTCTCTACCGTGCTCCCGGAAGCACCCAGTGGCAAGAGATTAGCTGGGATGAGGCATTGAGTGAAGTAGCCAAAAGAATTAAAGAAACCCGTGATAAAACCTTTGAAGAAAAGGACGAAAAGGGTGTTACAGTTAACAGAACAACTGCCATAAATACACTGGGCAGTGCTTCCCTGGACAACGAAGAAAACTATTTGCTTCATAAAATGTTTAGGGCCTTGGGCATTGTAAACATTGAACACCACGCCCGTCTCTGACACTCCTCCACAGTGGCCGGTCTGGCCAACACTTTTGGACGGGGTGCAATGACAAATCACTTTATAGATTATAAAAACTCTGATGTATTTTTAATGATTGGCTCCAATGCAGCGGAGGCCCACCCACAGGCCATGCGGTGGATTGGGATAGCAAAAGCCACTAAAGGTGCCAAGCTGATAGTGGCAGATCCCCGGGTAACAAAGTCTTCTTCCCATGCAGATCTGCATGTGAGACTTCGTCCCGGTACCGATATTGCTTTTCTGCTGGGCATGATCAACTATGCCATAAAAAACAACCTTTATCACAGGGAGTATGTGGTTAACTATACCAATGCCAGTTATTTAATTAACCCGGAATTTGGCTATAAGGACGGGCTCTTTTCCGGTGCCGGCGAGATTGACGGTAAATTCAAATACGACAAGACCACCTGGCAATACCAAAAGGATGGGGAGACCATTCGCAAAGACCCCACCCTGCAGCATCCCAACTGTGTATTCCAGTTATTGAAGGAACATGTGGCCCCTTATGACGTTAAAACCGTGTGCAGCGTTACCGGCATACCGGAGGAGGTATTCCTCAAGGCCTGTGAGACCTACTGTTCCACAGGGGCTGCCAATAAAGTAGGCAACGTTATTTATGCCATGGGCATTACCCAATCCACCCACGGTTCCCAAAACGTCCGTGCAATTGCCATGCTGCAGTTGCTCTTGGGCAACATGGGCCGTCCCGGCGGCGGCGTTAACGCCCAGCGCGGTGAGTCAAACGTGCAAGGCTCCACTGACATGGCTATGTTAAGCCATTTGCTGCCGGGCTATCTCGGAGTGCCTGATGCCACAAAACATGCCACACTGCAGGACTATATTGATGTGGAGACTCCGGCTTCAGGCTACTGGCAGAACAAGCCTAAGTTTTTAATCAGCCTCTTAAAGGCCTTTTACGGTGATAAGGCCACGGCGGCCAATGATTTCGGCTTTGATTGGTTGCCAAAGGTTGACGGTAAAAACCGCACCCATATTAAATGCTTCGAGTACATGTTGAATGGCGAAATTGAAGGTTTAATTGCCTGGGGTCAGAACCCCGCTGTGGGTAGCCCTTCCGGAGCAATGGTGCGCAAGGCAATGGAAAAACTGAAGTGGATGGTTGTGGTTGACATGTTTGAAACGGAAACTGCTGCCTATTGGCATGCTCCCGGCGTTGACCCCACAACCATAGACACTGAATGCTTCTTCTTACCGGCCGCTTTCTCCTATGAAAAAGAAGGTACTGTAAGCAATAGCGGACGCTGGATTCAGTGGCGCTATGAAGCCGTAAAGCCACCCGGTGAGGCAAGGAGTGACTTGTGGATAGCCGACGAGTTATTTAAAGCTATTCGTAAGGAATATCAAAAGGGCGGCGTCTTCCCCGATCCCATCTTAAATATGAATTGGGATTACGCCAGTGACGATCCGCTACACCCGGATATTGAAAAGGTGGCTGTTGAAATTAACGGTTACCTGGTTTCCTCCGGCGAACGGCTGACCACCTTTGGTCAGTTAACTGACGACGGTGCAACCGCTTGTGGCAACTGGCTCTTTGCCGGTTACTATGCAATAGACCCTGAACAGGGTGTTCCCAATTGTAAGAGACGCAGCCTAGAAGATGACGGCCTGGGCAATTTTTCAAAATTTTCTTATTGTTGGCCCATAAATCGCCGTATTCTCTATAATCGCTGCTCGGCAGATATAAACGGTAATCCTTGGGATCCTGACTTGCCGCTGTTTAAGTGGGACGGCAGCAAGTGGATTTCCCGGGACGTTCCTGACTTTAATGTCAATGTTGAGCCGCAGGTATCGGGAGCGGCGCCCTTTATCATGAATCCTGAGGGTATTGGCAGGTTCTTTGCCGAAGGAATGGTAGATGGGCCCATGCCGGTACACTACGAGCCCTTTGAAAGCCCCATTAATAATTTGCTATCAAAGCAACAGGTTAACCCCTGCGCAGTGGTGCTTGGCGGAGAATGGGCTAAATTTGCTAAGATCGGGGATGCTGACTACCCCATTATTGCTACCACCCACCGTTTGGTTGATCACTATCAAAGCGGTGCAGTTACCCGCCATATGCCTACATTGGCGGAAATTGCCCCGTGGATGTTTGTAACCATTTCTCCTAAGTTAGCTGCAGAAAAGGGCATTCAGCCGGGGGATGAAGTTATAGTTGAGACAGTACGCGGCAGCATTAAGTGTAAGGCCTCGATATTGCCTATTTGCAAGCCCTTTATTATTGACGGTAAAGAAGTTGAGTTTGTTGGAATGCCCTGGCACTGGGGTTATCAAGGTTATGGCACTGGGGCTATAGCCAATGATATTACCTCGGCGGTGGGGGATCCAAACACGAGTATACCGGAATATAAGGCATTTATGTGCAATATCAGAAAGGCCTAGGAGGTGTTAATAATGTCTAAAGGCGTACTGGTTGATGTAACTAGATGTATCGGTTGTAAGGCCTGTCAAACTGCCTGTAAGCAATGGAACGACATGCCTTCAAGTATACCGGAGTTTGATAATAACTTGGGTCACCCGGCAAAGACTAACGGCTATACTTGGACCACAGTCTACCACCGGGTTGTTGAGAAGGATAATCAAGATGTAATTCGCACCACTAAGTTTCAGTGCATGCACTGCCTGGATCCGGGATGTGTATCAGCATGTTTCTCCAGGGCCTTCCAAAGGGATCCTAAAACCGGAGCAGCAGTGTATCATCCACACCTGTGTGTGGGTTGCCGTTACTGTATGTTGGCTTGTCCCTTTAATGTTCCGAAGTATCAATGGGACAAAGTGTTCCCGCTGGTATCAAAGTGCCAGTTCTGTTTTGACCCCAAGGGTAAATACGACCGTGTGGGGCATGGCCAGGCGCCCGCCTGTGTTTCCACCTGCCCAACCCAGGCACTGATGTTTGGTGAACGGGAAGAAATGCTTCAAGAGGCGTGGAACCGCATTAACAGTAATCCTAACTACATCAAGCATGTGTATGGCGAGAAAGAGGCCGGTGGCACTGCCTGGATGTATATTTCCGATGTGCCCTTTGAAGAATTGGGATTGCGTGCCGATGTAACCGAGCGTCCAATCCCACAATATTCCCACGAGTTCTTAAAGTATACACCACCGGTGATTGTTGCCTGGGGTGGTTTGCTCAGTGCCATGTATTTCTACACCAAACGTCGTAAGGATGTGGCCGCTGAAAAGGATAAGGGCTTTAAAGCCTAATGCGGTTAAAGAAAACAGATTATTTTGATACTAGGGGGGTTGAATGATGTCAGCTCAAAAATGGAGCTTTAGGATAACCCCGGTGAGAATGCTGCTGCTTTTATTGGCGCTGCTTGCTGCAGCCATTGCCGTTTACCGCTTAGTGACGGGGTTAGGAAGTGCAACAAATCTTAATGACGAGTGGCCTTGGGGTCTGTGGATCGGTTTTGACGTGTTAACAGGGGTTGCCCTGGCCGGCGGCGGGTACAGCGTTGCCCTCATTGCCCATATTTTGCATATTGAGAAGTTTAATGCCATTGCTCGCAGTGCCATGCTTACATCACTGTTGGGCTACCTGTTGGTAATGATTGGTTTATTCCTGGACATCGGTCAGTGGTTCAACTTCTGGCGTCCCTTTGTATCTTGGGGTTACCACTCCGTGCTGTTCGAGGTATTCTGGTGCGTATCGCTGTATACCACTGTGCAAGTACTTGAGTTTGGTGAAATCGCCACCGAGAAGGTGGTAAAGCCCCTGCACAAGTTCTTTGCCAAGGCCATGCCCTTCCTGTTAATTGTCGGTGTGCTTTTACCCACCTTGCACCAGTCTTCACTGGGCGCTCTGTACCTGACACAGGTTGGTAAATTGCACCCGCTGTGGTGGTCACCCTATATTGGGCTCTTCTTCTTAATGTCATCCTTCTTTGTGGGCCCGGCCATGGTTACGGTGGAAACATCCTTAGCCGGTAGGGCCTATAATCACTGGATAGATACTAAGATTTTGCGCAGCCTGCAGAGAATTGGTTTCACTGTCATGCTCATGTATTTGGCCCTGAAGATATTTGACCTTACCAGCCGGGATGCCTGGCAGTATGTGTTTGCCGGCGGCCTGGAGTCGAATATGTTCATCTTGGAGATGGCAGTGGGTGTGCTGATACCGCTGGTTATCTTCTTTACCGCCTGGGGCAAAACCAGGGCCGGTTTAACCACCGCCGGTGCCATGGTAGCTATCGGTGTCATAATAAACCGGATGAACGTGGTAATAACCGGCATGATCGGTTACAGTGGAGCCGGATATGCCCCTTCCTGGATGGAGTGGATGGTTACCATCGGTTTAGTGGCAGGCGGTATGCTGGCTTACTGTTTCATCTGCGATAACTTCCGCATATTAGAGCACGAGGATGAACAACATAAAGCTGCATAAACTGACAGAAGTTTGGCTTGCGCCCAGCCTTTTTGAGGCCAGGCGCAAGCCTTTGATATGTATAGCAAAATATGAATTCTTATATCTATACAAGGATAATCTTATATAATATAGCTTTTACAATAAAGGGGGCTGCCCTAATGGAATTTATGCCGATGGATAAAAGCAAACTGGCAAATTTTTACCTTGACCTGCAGGATGTGGAGGAGAAGATTAACTCCATGGAATGGAAGTTAGACCTCCCCCAGGGAGTTAAGGACAAATGGGAGCGGGGCCTTCCTGTATTTAGTGAATTACAAGTCCGGGCAGATGAAGACCTGGTTCATGAAATGCTACAAAGGGTAGTTGAGTCCTGCCGGAAATGGCAGATCGGTCCCCAAACTATCCCCGCTGATACCGGGTCCATAATTGCAAATATGACTAAAGAAGAAAAGATTTCCTTGGCCGCTGCCATAATAAGCAATGATAATACCGCAAAGGAATCCTGGCGCAAAAAACTGAATTTATCGGAAGAAATGATGGAGTTTTTGGTGCTCAATACGGCCAGGCCCTTTTTAAAAGGTTTTGCAGCCCAGGTTTTGAGTCAACTGAAGGTGGAGAACTGGAACAAGGGCTATTGTCCCGTATGTGGAGACAGTCCCTCAATGTCGCGTTTAGCGGGAAAGTACGGCGTCAGAATGCTTCACTGCGGGCGCTGTGAAACTGAATGGCGCTATGCCCGGGTTGGCTGTCCCTTTTGCGGCACCACCGATGCTTCTCAATTATCCTTTATTACCGCTGATGATTACAAGCAGTACAGGCTCTACCTCTGTGAACAATGTAAAAGTTACTTGAAAACTGTTGACGAGCGGCACTGTGCTGAAGTAGACTTATTTTGTGAAGATCTGGCCACCGCCGACTTCGACAGGCTTGCTCTTAAGGAGGGATATCGGCGGGGCGATAAGCGCTATCGCGCCTAAATTCATTTACTACTTGTAAGACAGAAAGGGGGTCGTTAACGATATCTAATAAAAATGAAACAGATATGACTGTGGTTGAACACCTAGAAGAGCTAAGACGGGTAATAATTATTTCATTCGTTGCGACCTTTATAATGGCAGTGGTATGCCTGGTATTTGCAGATCGTGTCTTAGAGATATTGTTAGATCCGGTCACCAGAACCGGCAACCAGATGGTGTATATCGGCCTTACCGAGGCACTGATTACGAAAATTTTAATTTCTATTTTCCTCGGTTTTTTGGCAGCACTGCCGGTGATTTTGTGGCAGTTTTGGGGCTTTATTATCCCGGCCCTGCATAAAATTGAGCGAATTTACTTCACAATATTTATCGCCCTATCATATATATTGTTTATTGCCGGCATTGGCTTTGGTTTTTTCGGCGTCTATGGCCTGGGTGTGAAGTTTCTGTTAGGATTTGGGGGCGAAGAACTGCTGCCAATGATTACCATTGGCAAGTATGTTTCCTTCACCTTAATGTTCCTCATGCCCTTTGGACTGGTGTTTGAATTGCCCTTGGCTGCCTTCTTTTTGTCTAAACTTGGCTTTTTAACCTATAAATTCATGATTAAAAGCAGGAAATACGCCATCTTGATTTCGGTGATAATCTCCGCAGCCATTGTGCCCACCCCTGATATGCTGACACCGCTTTTGATGGCAACGCCCATGTACTTGCTCTACGAATTCAGCGCGCAAATTGTCAGGTTTGTGGAGTGGCAAAGGCGGCGTAAAGCCAAAAAAGAGGCGGAAAAGGAAGGGCGTACCCTGGAAGAAGATGAATAAAGGTGTGAAAAGGTTGGTAAGATTTTACTCTTACCAACTTTTTTGTTTCTAAAGAGTAGCGGCTGAACTTTGTTACAAAAATTACATAAAATTTTCATATTTTAAAAGGGCTTTTTTAATTTATGGCGAAATAAATAAATAGTAAAATAGTTACAAAAACTCTGATACCCTGGGGGTATAAAATAAAAAAGGAGGAGTTGCAAATGGCTAAACCTGCCAAGGATGTTGTTGTGAAATTAGGGGATGTAGAATTCACGGTGCCTGCCGGTAGCAAGGTTTTGGATGCAGCGGCTGTTGCCGGCGTTACTATTCCGGAGTTGACCATTAACCCGGAAAGCTGTAAAGGCTGCGGCCTGTGCGCAAAGGTATGCCCCTCCGGTGCAATTACAGGCGAAAAGAAAGAGGTGCACGTACTGGATGCCGGTAAATGTGAAAGATGTGGCGAATGCTTGGCCAAGTGTAAGCTGGGCTCCATCGTGCCGGCATAATAGCATATAATACATAAAAACCAGGCCTTTGGGCCTGGTTTTTTTAAACCCTTTTACCCTGTTAAAGGATGGAAGGATAAGCCTTCCGCCACCTGGACAAGACCCTTGGACCTTATTTGGGGGTCTTCTTGCTTGTGACTGCCGGGCCTAAAATACTATTTTCCTGTGACCATGGATAAATTTACTCATTACAAGCAGGAACTTTATGAATATTGAATAAATACTAACCTAAGGAAATTATAGAAGGTGGGGGGCTTCTATGAGTAGTGTCATTAGAGAAAAAATGTCCATTGGACCGCTTCATTTAAAAAACCGGATAACCATGGCACCTATGTTTACGGCTTACGGCAATGATGACGGGACGGTAAGTGAAGCGCTGCTGGAGCATTACCGTGAGATGGGTAAGAGTGGGGCCGCCATGGTTGTGGTGGAAAATGCAATTGTGGACGGGGAGCGTTCTTGGTTTGGGCGCTTGCTGCGCATTGATAGGGATGACTACATAGAAGGGTTGGCAAAGCTTGCCCGCAGCATAAAAGAAGGCGGTGCCCATGCCGTTATTCAAATTAATCATGGGGGGCGCTATGCCGCAATAGCCAATCCCCTGGCCCCATCTCCCATTGCTGCCTTTGACGGTCCAATTCCTGAGGAGTTGACTGTGGCCCAGATCGAAGAAATAATAGACAAGTATGTTGCAGCGGCCTTAAGGGCGAAAAGGGCGGGTTTTGATGCCGTAGAGGTGCACGGGGCCACCGGTTATTTGCCGGTGCAGTTTTTATCACCCAGAACAAATAAACGCACCGATATGTACGGCGGAAGTTTAGAAAACAGGATGCGCTTTGGCTTGCAATTGGTTAAGGCAATAATGGATGCCCTTGGTGCTGATTACCCGGTGGGATACCGCTTTATGGCCGATGAATGGTTGCCGGACGGTTTGCAACCGGCGGAAAGTAAAATATATGCCAAAGAGCTGGATAAACTGGGCATAGCTTATTTATCAGTGACCGCAGGGGTTTATGAGTCCATGTTTTTGGAAGATAAGCTGGCACTGGCTGCCCAGGAAAATTATATGGCCGATTTGGCGGGGGCAATAAAGGCTGAGGTCACCGCACCTGTTATAGCGGCCGGCCGTATTGCAAGTGCAGCCGCCGCAGAAAGGGTTATATCATCGGGCCAGGCCGACCTGGTGGGTTTGGCGAGAATTCTGATGGCTGATCCCCAATGGCCCCACAGGGCCCTTGCCGGCTTGGACGGTGAGATAAATAAGTGCAAAAATTGTGGCACCTGCATCGGGCTGATAATGAAACAAAGACCAATTATTTGTGCCGCCTGGGATCATGAACGCAAGCAAAAATATACTGATTTATTAAAAAATAAGTAAGGGAATATGGTGTATGGTATTAAGAAAAAATAACGAACAACTTTATTTGGCCTTATTGAAAGGGATAAATACCGGATTAATTGTAATTGATGCCCAGGGGCATATCGTTCTGGTAAACCGCTACTGCGAAGAAATGCTGGGCATAAGTTTTTCAGATGTTGCCGGCATGCACTATGCGGAGGCCTTGAAACATATACCGCCCGAAGAACGCTATACCCTCTTAACCCTGGAAACCGGTATAGAGTATAAAGACGTGGGCTATGAAGAAAAGCGCTTAAATAGAAGGCATATCATCACAGATACCCTCTTGCTCAGGGATAATGATAATAGGATAGTTGGGGCGGCGGGGATTTTTAAAGACGTAACCATGGTTAAAGAGCTGGAAACTAAGGTGCAGCAAATGAAACACCTATCAATGATGGGTGAAATGGCCGCCGGTATGGCCCACGAAATTCGCAATCCCTTAGCCTCCATCAAAGGTTTTATGCAATTGCTGGAGGAAAAGGGGTATTACTCAATACCGGAGGAAAGTGGGACAGACTATTTATCAATTATAAACAAAGAGATTGACAGGTTAAACCAATTGGTGGACCGCTTTCTACTGCTGTCAAAGTCATGTTTTGCTAAAAGAAGGCTGGACCTAAACCAGGTCATTAAGGACGTTATCCTTTTGGTTAGCAAACAAACAAAGGATGCAGGAATAAAGTTGACGGTAGAACTGTGCGAAAGGGCTGTGGTTTTAGGCGACGAGCAATCTCTAAAACAGGTGTTTTTAAATATGATTAATAATTCAATTGATGCCCTGGCCGGTGGAGGAGAGATAAGGATAAGCAGTGAAATATTAGACCATCAATATCTTCTTGTTACATTGGCAGATAATGGCATGGGGGTTAAACCGGAATTAATAGATGAACTGTTTAAGCCTTTCTATACCACTAAAAGTAATGGCACCGGTTTAGGCTTACTGATTTCTAAAAAAATTATAACCAACCATAGGGGAGAAATTAAGGTGGTAAGTGAGTATGGCAAAGGTATAAAATTTATTATTAAACTGCCGCGCTATGAGCAGAGCTCTTAAAAGGGCTTTGCTTTTTTTCCGTTATGTATTTTTAAGCATAACTTTGGTTAAGCGGGCAGGATATTTGTTATTAGGTATGAAATAATAAGTAATGGCTGATTTTTCCGTATCTTTTAGGAGGCTGATAATCATGAAAGAAGTACCGGAAAGTGTATTGGAGGCTGTGCGCAAAGCAGCACAGGAAAACCGTTTGTCATGTACCATGGCCCGCAAGTTAGCCAAGGAGTTAAAGGTGCCGCCCCAGACGGTGGGCCAGGCTGCCGATCAGTTAAAGATAAAAATAAAGGCCTGTGAACTGGGCTGCTTTTAACCGGAGGGGACAGAATGGAGCTTTTTAATGTACTGACTGTGGAGCAAGCCAAGGCTGTTATTTCTGAAAATTATAAAAAAATGCAATTGGAAAGGGTATCTCTGACAGACAGCTTAGGAAGGGTGCTGGCTGCCGATGTCCTAGCCAGGGAGGATGTGCCTGGCTTTGACCGTTCCACCATGGACGGATATGCAGTGAAGGCCAAGGACACCTTTGGGGCGTCGGAAAGCCTGCCTGCCTATTTAGATATTGGCGGCCAGGTGTTGATGGGAAAGGAGCCAAGGGGTGAATTAAAAATCGGTCAAGCCTGGGCCATTCCCACCGGGGGTATGCTGCCCCCCGGCGCCGATGCGGTGGTGATGGTGGAGTATACAGAAGAGTTAGATGAACAAACCATTGGAGTAACCCGACCGGTGGCCCCCGGGGAAAATGTGGTGCGTCGAGGGGAAGACGTGCAGTCCGGCTCAGTGGTATTTAAAGCCGGGCATCGTATCCGTCCCCAGGACTTAGGGCTGCTTTCGGCGGTGGGTGTCACCGATGTGGCTGTGTTGCCCACCGTTAAAGTAGGTATAGTTTCCACCGGAGATGAAGTGGTTGCACCGGAAAAGCTGCCTCAACCCGGCCAAGTGCGGGATATAAATTCCTACGCCCTCTATGGGCAAGTAAAACAGGGCGGGGGCAGTGCTAAACTGTACGGGCTTGTGAAAGATGATTTTGACAGCCTAAAAGAAACACTGACCGCCGCCATGGCAGAAAATGATATTGTTTTAGTATCCGGCGGCAGCTCGGTGGGTACCAGGGATGTCACTGCCAAGGTAATAGATACCCTGGGCAAGCCCGGAGTATTATTTCACGGCATCAACATAAAACCGGGCAAACCCACCATCGGAGCGGTGGTGGGGGGGAAAATACTCTTTGGCCTGCCGGGACATCCGGTGTCAGCAATGGTGGTATACAACCTGCTGGTTGACCCCCTGGTACGGTGGGGAAGCTATCAAAATGCCGGGAAAGAATTGTTCATAAGGGCCAAGTTGAACCGCAACATGCGCTCGGCGGCAGGGCGGGAAGACTTTTTGCGGGTGCGGCTGTACTTCGACCAAGGGGAGTTAATGGCCGAACCTGTTTTGGGTAAATCAGGACTGATATCAACAATGGTGAAGGCAGACGGACTTGCGCGGGTGCCCGAAGGCAAAGAGGGCGTAGAGGCCGGTGAGTACCTGGAGGTAAAGCTGTTTTAAGGTGTTCAAAAAGAAGTTTTTTTGAGCATTTATTATTAGAGGAGAGTGGAAAAATGAAACGGGATGTTTATTTAGACGATAAACCCTGGGAGCAGGCCCTGGAAGAATATCTACAATATTTAGACGAACTTGGGGCGCTGGAGCCGGGGCCTGCAGAAATAATAAAGGCAGAGGATGCCTTAGGCCGGGTTACCGCAGAACCGGTGTATGCCCGTTCTTCTTCGCCCCACTACCACGCTTCGGCCATGGATGGGGTAGCAGTGCGCTCCCTGGATACCTTTGGGGCGTCAGAGACCACACCTAAGCAGCTTAAAATGGGGGAACAGGCTGTGATGGTGGATACCGGAGACCCGGTGCCGCCGGAATATGATGCGGTGGTGATGATTGAAGACGTACACTTTGTCAGTGAAGAATTAATTGAGATAACGGCAGCGGTGGCACCCTGGCAGCATGTGCGCGTAATCGGTGAAGATGTGGTGGCCACCGAGATGATATTGCCGGGCAACCACATCATTCGTCCCATGGATATTGGGGGTATTTTAGCCGGAGGGATAACGGAAATTAAGGTACATCCCCGGCCCAAGGTGGCTATTTTACCCACCGGCACCGAGTTGGTGCAGCCGGGCAGCCAATTAAAGGTTGGCGACATCATCGAATACAACACACGGGTGCTTGGTTCGTACATAAGGGAATGGGGCGGCCAACCCATCCGTGGGGAAATAACCGCAGATGATTATGAAAAGCTAAAGGACCGCATCTTAAAGGCTGTGGAAGAGTCAGATATGGTGATGGTTAACGCCGGTTCCTCTGCCGGCCGTGAAGATTATACGGTGGATTTGGTGCGGGAGTTGGGCCGGGTGCTTACCCACGGAGTTGCCACCAAGCCTGCCAAGCCGGTGATACTTGGGGAAATAAAAGGCAAACCGGTGGTGGGTGTGCCGGGCTATCCGGTTTCGGCTGTACTGGCCTGCGAGTTGTTTGTAAAACCTTTAGTGTGCAAAAAACTGGGTGTTGCCCCCTACAGGCGGCCGGAAATTCCGGCCACAGTATCCCGTAAAGTTGTCACTCCCCTGGGTGTAGAGGAGTTTATTCGGGTTAAACTGGGCCGGGTAGGGGAAAAGACCATAGCCACCCCCATATCCCGGGGTGCAGGAATGATCATGTCCATGGTGCGGGCCGACGGTATACTGCGGGTGCCCCGCAACACCGAAGGCTACCAGGCCGGTGAAAGGGTACCCATAGAACTGCTGCGTTCACTGGATGAAATCACCGAGACCACAGTGGTTATCGGCAGCCATGACATCGCCCTGGATGTGCTTGCCAACTACCTGAAAAAATTGTATCCCCAGGCCTCCCTGTCTTCAGCCCATGTGGGCAGCCTGGGCGGACTTACCGCCTTAAAGCGCAAAGAGGCCCACTGTGCCGGAACCCACCTGCTGGATGAAGAAACCGGGGATTACAACGTTTCCTATATTAAGCGTTTGCTGCCTGACAGAAAAATGGTCCTGGTCAACCTGGTTTACCGGGAGCAGGGTTTAATAGTGGCCAAGGGCAATCCCAAAAATATTACCGGCCTGGCCGACCTGGTTAACCCGGGCCTTAGTTTTGTTAACCGCCAGCGGGGTGCTGGCACCCGCATACTGCTGGACTTTAAACTAAAGGAACTGGGCATTAGTCCGGAACAAGTTCACGGTTATCAGCACGAAGAATACACCCATATGGCAGTGGCCGCAGCGGTGGCCAGCGGTTCTGCAGATGCAGGGTTAGGAATTAAAGCTGCTGCCAAGGCCTTGGGCCTTGATTTTATCGGAGTGATAGAAGAAAGATATGACCTCTGCATTCCGGAAGAATACTGGGACACACCGATAATTCAGCGCCTGTTAAAAGTAATGGAACTGCCGGAGTTTCAACAGGAAGTATATAAACTGGGGGGTTATGACCTGCGGGACTGCGGTAAGGTTATGTGGCGGCAGAGTGACAGTGATGTATAGTCCCGACAGATTTAAACCCGGTTATAAGGTGTGGTTGGAATGGGATGGCACGGTATTTGGTGACGGCTTGTTTAAGCTCTTAAAACTAATACATGAAATGGGCTCCATATCCGCAGCTGCCCGGGAAATGAATATGTCCTACCGGGCAGCCTGGGGTAGAATAAAAACCGCCCAAAAACGCTGGCAAATAGAACTGGTGGTTACCCAGGTGGGCGGTGAACAGGGAGGCGGTGCAACCCTGACCCCCCCCGCCCTAGAGTTAATTAAGCGCTACAGCAGCTTTCGTCAACAGGTGGACGGTGTCATTGAGGAATTGTTTAAGGAAAGTTTTGCCCTTAAATAACCACCCGCCAGGGGTTAGCGTATATGTTCAAGCGCTTGCCCCGGGCGAAACCGACCACCGTGAGGCCCAGTTCCACTGCCATTTCCACCGCCAGGGCGGTGGGGGCCGACCGGGATACTAAAATGGGCAGGCCCATCTTGGCAACCTTAATCAATATTTCGGAAGAAATGCGCCCGCTAAAAACCATGATTTTGTCATCAAAGGGAATATTATTTAAAAAGCAGTGCCCAAATATTTTATCCACTGCATTGTGTCTTCCGATATCTTCAAAGAAAACCACCACTTGGTCAGCGGTACACAGAGCCGCGTTGTGTACGCCGCCGGTTTCTTTAAATAAAGTGGATTGTTCTTCCAAATCGGTGCTCAACTGCCATATGTGCCGGGGGGTGACAAAGGTGGTGCTGTCCACCACAGACATGGACTTGGCGTCGTTTACAAAGTAAAAGGATGACCGCCCGCGCCCGCAGCAAGAGGTTATATAGCGCTTTAAAAACCGCTTTTCCGCTTGCCCGGCATTGGCGCTGACATGGATGATACCTTCTTCTTCATCAACGGAGATGTCATGCAGGTCGGACGGCTGCTGTAAAATGCCCTCGGAGCAAAGAAAACCCACTGCCAATTCTTTCAGGTACTGGGGTGAGCAGACCAAGGTAACAAATTCATCACCGTTTAAAAAAAGTGTCACCGGTATTTCGGTAACCACCTTGTCCTCTTCTTGGCTAATTGCGCTATCAACAACTTTGGTTATTGGTAAGGAAACAAAGTTTTCTTTTTTCATCACTACCTCCAGGGGAAAGTTTTTTAACATTTTTTACTTTTTCTATTCTAACCTGTTGGGGAAAAAAAGTACATAGGCGGTGATTACTGTGATAAAAGTGGGGGTAATAACCCTGAGCGATAAAGGTTCCCGGGGGGAACGGGAAGACAAAAGCGGCCAAGTAATTAAAGAAATGATGGCCCAAATCGGTGGTGAGCTGGCATATTATCGGGTAATAGCCGATGACCTGGAATTAATTAAGGAACAATTGCTGTACTGCTGCGATGATTTAAAGCTTAACCTGGTGCTTACCACCGGAGGCACAGGATTTAGCCCCCGGGATAACACACCGGATGCCACCCTGGCGGTAATAGATAAAGAAGCCCCGGGCATTGCCGAAGCCATGCGGCTTGAATCGCTGCGCATTACTCCCAAGGCCATGCTCAGCCGGGCGGTGGCCGGCATTAGAAAGAGCACCTTAATCATTAACCTGCCGGGAAGTCCCAAGGGCGTAAGGGAATGTTTAGCGGTGGTGCTGCCGGCCCTGCCCCACGGATTGGAAATACTGTCCGGAGCCGGCGGGGAATGTGGTCAGGATTAAAAATATACATGGAAATTTTTTTAAGTTGTGTATAAAGCATGATGCTAAAGGCAACAATATAAATAGAAAATATTAGAAAGCAAGTAATATTTATATAAAATGAGAAACTAAAAGTTTTTTACCCCTAATTAACCATTTTGAAAAATTATGATATTTTTCTTCCCTCAGGGGTATTTGCTTTTGGATTTTTCGTTTTATATTATATTACTTGGATGTTAGCACTCATCTAGCGTGAGTGCTAACAGTAAAAATTTAAGAAAATATTTCTCAATATCAAGGAGGGGTATTTGTGGCAATCAAACCACTAGGTGACAGGGTAGTTGTAAAGGCACTGCCCAGCGAAGAAGTGACTAAGAGCGGTATTGTATTACCTGACACTGCAAAGGAAAAGCCTCAGCAGGCAGAAGTTATTGCAGTAGGCCCCGGCCGGGTGCTGGAAAACGGCCAGCGTCAGCCCATGGATGTTAAGGCAGGCGACAAGGTGCTGTATTCCAAGTATGCCGGCAATGAAGTAAAAGTTGACGGTGAAGAATATCTTATTCTGCGCGAAATGGATATCTTAGCAGTAATTGAATAACTACACTGAACCTAGGACAAGAAGGAGGTCATTATTTTGGCAGGTAAAGAAATTATCTTTAGCGAAAATGCTCGCAAGGCCCTTGAAAAAGGCGTTAATGCCTTAGCTGAAGCTGTAAAAGTAACCCTCGGCCCCAAAGGCCGCAACGTTGTATTGGAAAAAAAGTTCGGTTCTCCCCTAATTACCAATGACGGTGTAACCATTGCCAGAGAAGTGGAGTTAGCAGACCACTTTGAAAATATGGGTGCTCAACTTGTAAAGGAAGTTGCCACCAAGACCAACGATGTTGCCGGTGACGGCACCACCACAGCCACCTTGCTGGCCCAGGCACTGGTGCGTGAAGGCTTGAAAAACGTAGCTGCCGGTGCAAACCCAATGATTCTCAAGCGCGGTATTGAGCGTGCTGTTGAAAAGGCAGTTGAAGAAATTAAGAATCAATCCAAACACATTGAAAGCAAAGAAGCCATTGCTCAGGTGGCCAGCATTTCTGCCAACGACAGTAAAATTGGTGAACTGATTGCCGACGCCATGGAAAAGGTGGGCAAGGACGGAGTTATCACCGTTGAAGAATCCCAGAGCATGGGCACATCCCTGGAAGTTGTTGAAGGTATGAACTTTGACCGCGGTTACATTTCTCCGTACATGATTACCGACACCGACAAAATGGAAGCTACCTTGAGCGACCCATACATACTGATCACCGATAAGAAGATCAGTGCCGTGGCTGACGTATTGCCTGTACTGGAGAAAGTTGTGCAAACCGGCAAGCCCTTAATGATTATCTGTGAAGACCTGGAAGGTGAAGCCCTGGCAACTTTAGTGCTCAACAAACTCCGCGGTACCTTCACCTGTGTAGCCGTTAAAGCTCCCGGATTCGGTGATCGCCGTAAGGCCATGTTGGAGGACCTTGCTATCCTCACCGGCGGTACAGTAATCACTGAAGAAGTGGGCTTAAAGCTTGAAAATGCAACCTTAGATTTGATGGGAACTGCTCGCCAGGTTCGCGTGAAGAAAGAAGAAACCATTATTGTAGGTGGCCAGGGCGAAGCGGACAAAATCACTGCCCGTGTTGCTCAAATTAAGAGACAAATTGAAGACTCCACCTCCGAGTTTGATAAAGAAAAACTGCAAGAACGTCTGGCTAAACTGGCCGGCGGTGTAGCGGTAATTTCTGTGGGTGCAGCCACTGAAACAGAAATGAAAGAAAAGAAACTGCGCATTGAAGACGCACTGAACGCTACCCGTGCTGCAGTTGAAGAAGGTATTGTATCCGGCGGCGGTACCTGCTATGTGGATATTATTCCTGCCCTGGAAGGCTTAACCGCTGACGAAAGCGATGAAAAGACAGGTATCGATATTGTTAAACGCTCACTGGAAGAACCGCTGCGTCAAATTGCTAACAACGCCGGTGTAGAAGGCTCTGTGGTGGTTGAGAAAGTTCGCCACAAGGAGCAGGGTGTTGGTTACGATGCTCTCCGTGATAAGTTTACCAATATGATTGATGCAGGTATTGTAGACCCGGCAAAAGTAACCCGTTCTGCTTTACAGAATGCTGCCAGCATTGCTGCAATGATTCTGACCACAGAAACGCTGGTGGCCGACCTTCCCGAAGATCCAAAGAGCGACCCCATGGGCGGCATGGGCGGCGGAATGCCCATGATGTAAGTAAAAAATCCTTGCGCTTTAGGCGCAAGGATTTTTTTGTTCATAGGGTATGATTAAACTTTGGGCCCCGGGGTTTGGAATAATTCGGTGGATAAGTATCTCTCGCCGGTGTCCGGCAGCAGTACCACCACCATTTTGCCCTTATTTTCCGGCAGCTTGGCTATCTGGCCGGCGGCATAGGCTGCGGCCCCTGAGGATATGCCCACTAACAATCCCTCATCCTTAGCCAGGCTGCGGGCGGTTTCCATGGCCTGCCGGTCGGTTACCCGTATCACCTTATCCAGCAGCTCCACCTGCAGCACCTCGGGCACAAAGCCGGCACCTATGCCCTGTATTTTGTGCGGCCCGGCGCTGCCGCCGGAAATAACCGGAGATGAAGCCGGTTCAACGGCAACTGTTTGCAGGTCGGGTTTTCTTTCTTTCAGTGCTCTGGCCACACCGGTAATGGTGCCGCCGGTGCCCACCCCGGCCACGAAAATATCCACCTTACCTTCGGTATCCTCCCATATTTCCTGGGCAGTTGTTTCTGAGTGCACCCTGGGATTTGCCATGTTTTCAAACTGCTGGGGGATAAAGGAACTGCTGTATTCTTGTGCCAGCCTCTTTGCCTCTTCCACTGCCCCGGCCATGCCCTTGGTACCCGGTGTAAGCACTATTTCAGCCCCATAGGCCCTTAGTAAGCTGCGCCGCTCTGCACTCATTGTTTCGGGCATGGTAAGTATCAAGCGATAACCTTTAATGGCGCAGGCCAGGGCCAGACCAATGCCGGTATTTCCGCTGGTGGGTTCGATAATGACGGTATCACTGTTTAATAAGCCCTTTTTTTCAGCCTCGTCAATCATTGCTATACCAATGCGATCCTTTACACTGCCGCCGGGATTAAAAAACTCCACCTTGGCAATCACCTGGGCACCACCGGCAGCCGACAACTTATTTAACCGTACCAGGGGTGTTTTACCGATTAACTCCAAAAGGCTGTTTTTAATATTCATGGTAACCACCTCAATTTTAATTATTAGGGCCGAATCGGTTGCCCATCCTCTTATTTTAACCTACAATAGAATAATATTAACAAAAAAGAGACAACGCAGGTGAAGAAAAAATAAATGACTAATTCGACCAAACCAATTATTAATCCCTACCTGGCGGTGCTGCTGGGTGTGCTGGCGGCCTCCTTTTCAGCAATCTTTACTAAGCTGGCTGACGCCCCGGCATTAATTATCGCTTTTTACCGCTTGGCTTTCACCGTGCTGCTGCTGGCACCGCTGGCCTTTGCCACCGGGCGTCAAGAGCTTAAACATATCAGTGGCCGGGATCTGCTGCTGGCTGTACTTTCCGGTGTTTTGCTGGCCATGCACTTTGCCACCTGGGTAACATCATTGAACTACACCACGGTGGCCAGTTCAACTGTATTGGTAACCATGCAGCCGCTGTTCGTAATAGCCGGGGGCTACTTCTTGTACAAGGAGAAAATTAGCCGCAAGGGCCTGGCCGGAGCCGGCTTAGCCTTGACGGGCAGTATTATTATAGGCATTAATGACTTTCAAGTGGGCGGTCAGGCCCTGCTGGGAGACCTGCTGGCCTTTGCCGGGGCAATCTTTGTTGCCGGTTATGTACTGATTGGAAGAAGCCTGCGCTTTAGGCTGTCCTTATTTACCTATGTCACCCTGGTTTACAGTGCATCGGCTGTGACCTTAATGCTGTGCAGTTTAGTTATGGAGCTGCCCTTTTATCCCTACGACGGGGCCACCTGGATGTGGTTTTTAATGTTGGCCGTCATACCCACCATTTTTGGTCATACGGTATTTAACTGGGCCTTGCGCTATGTTAAGGCCGCGGTGGTATCGGTGAGCATACTGGGAGAACCGGTGGGGGCCACCATATTGGCCTACTTTATATTTGGGGAAGTTCCAACCATGCTACAGCTGCTTGGGGGGGCAGTGATTATAACGGGCTTATATATTTTTATCACCTCAACGGTGGAAAAACCCAAAGCCACAGGCAGCAAGGAAAGGGTGGTGAGCTAAAGATGAAATCTTATATCCTGGCAATAAGTGAAGGCTGGATAGGGGTGGCCTGGTCCGACAAAGGGCTGTGGGCCCTCACCTTACCCTATAAAGAGCCCCATGGGGCAGAACAAAGATTGCTGCAGCTAACCCCCAATGCCAATATCACTGAAAACTATGCCGGCCACCCTGACACCGTGAGCTTAACCCGCCAACTGGAAGGGTATTTCAATAAAGAAAGTGCTTCCTTTAACTTTCAGGTGGACTTAAGTTGGTGTACAGACTTTCAGCGGCGGGTATTAACAACTGTAGCCGGCATTCCATACGGAGAAACCCGCAGCTACAGCCAGGTGGCTGAAATGATTGGCCGGCCCAAGGCCGCCAGGGCGGTAGGAAATGCCCTCAGTTCCAATCGGGCCCTCTTGGTAATACCTTGCCACCGGGTCATCCGTGCCGACGGCAGCCCCGGGGGATTTGGCAGCCTGCCCCGGTGGAAAGAGAAACTTTTAGACCTTGAGAAATAATGTAAGTAGGTGGAAGGGAAAGAATGATTATTGGTTGTGACCTGGATGGAACAATATGCGATAATTTGCCCCTGCTGGTGGATGCCCTGAACCGCTACACCGGGCAAAAGATTCTGCCGGACAATATACCGGAATATGATGTGTGCAAGGTGTACAAGATCACCCGGGAAGAGTTTAACCAACTGATGAGCCAGGTTGAGCTAAACATGATAGAAGGCTCCCCCCTGATACCCGGCGCAGATAAATACCTGCGCCTCTTGGCTGCTGCAAAACATCAAATTAACATCATCACTGCCCGCAGCCCTATTTACGAAGAGGCCACCCGGCGTTGGTTAAACCGCCATAACTTGCCCTACCGGGGGCTCTACCTGTTAAACAGTCATGATAAGGTGGATATATGTAAGCAGTTAGGTGTTGATCTGGTGGTGGAAGACAATTACCATAACGCAGTGCAGCTGTCTAAAGCCGGCTTTGACGTTATACTGTTTGATGCGCCCCATAATTTAAATTGGCCCTGGGAAGGAAGGCGCTGCGGTCGATGG
Organism: Desulfofalx alkaliphila DSM 12257; assembly: GCF_000711975.1. Taxonomy (NCBI): domain Bacteria; kingdom Bacillati; phylum Bacillota; class Clostridia; order Eubacteriales; family Peptococcaceae; genus Desulfofalx; species Desulfofalx alkaliphila. The sequence goes on from NZ_KL544001.1 coordinate 79,161, forward strand.
GAGGAAGTATATCGATATATTGACAGTGTAAATAATGGAGAGTAAAATATACATTGTCATAGGGTTGCCAGAGTAGCTCAGTGGTAGAGCAATGCACTCGTAATGCATAGGCCGTGGGTTCAAATCCCATCTCTGGCTCCAGCAAGGTTCCTGGTTTTTAGCCGGGAACCTTTTTATACTTACAACCGGTGATAAGAGACTTTACACAAGAGCCTATGGTATATGTTTAGATATTCATCCAGTTCTTGACTTATTGCTATTATTTCGGGATCAATTAACCTTTTGGACTCTGCCTTTAGATACATAATCTCTCTCAATTTCTCGATGGCCTGTTCCAACTCGCTAATAGACAAAATAATCAACCTTTCTAATCTACTTGTCGCGATTTGAAATTTTATACCTATATAGCTTCATATTTTATCAATAAATAACGAAAAAGTGAAGGTGGTATAATGTCGAAAAAAGAGAAAGCGCCGTCCTTAAGGCGCTTTCTCTTTTTATTATTTAAACCTTAAACCTTTCTGCAGATAAATGTAATTTACCGGCAATATCGGCCAATTCCTGGGAGGCTGCTGCCATTTGCTGCACTGAAGACGTTATTTGTTCGTTATTGGAAGCCACCTGCTCTATGCCTTCACTGGATTGCTTAGAGCTGTAAGCAATTTCAGTCATTGAATCTATTGTTTTTTGTACTGACTCATTAATGGTTTCCAGGGCTTGTCCTGCCTTGGCGGCCAGCCTTACACCCTCCTCTACTTCAGCAACGCTGTTATCAGTGGTTAAGGTGGTAAGGTCTACGCCGGATTGTACCTGCTGAATTAACTTGCCAATTTCTTTGGTGGCTTCGGCAGACTGCTCCGCCAGTACCCTTACTTCCTCTGCCACCACTGCAAAGCCGCGGCCCGCTTCACCTGCCCGGGCAGCTTCAATGGCGGCGTTTAAGGCCAGTAGGTTAGTTTGTTCGGCTATGCCGGTGATAAGATTGGTGATGTTGCCGATTTCAGAAGAAAGATTTCCTAAATTGCTAACCGCTTGCCCCACTTCTCTGATGGAGTCCGCTATGGAGTTAATTTTTTCTAACATTTGCTCTACCACCTGGTCGCCTTCCTGGGCAACCTTACCCATATCCTCTGCTTCATTGGCAGCCATCGAGGCGTTTTCATAGCTTTTCTCCGCTGTGACCGCAACTTGGCTGGTGGTGCTGGCCACCTCTTCCATGGTGGCACTTATTTCTTCGCTGGAGGCAGCCAACTGCTGGCTGTGGGCGGCAATTGACTGGGCATTGTTAGCTACCTCCTTTATCAGTGCACCCAGCTGGCCTCCCATATTGTTAAGGGTATTTGCCAGGTGGCTTATTTCGCCCTGCCCCTGGATGTCTATTTTTTCTCTAAAGTCACCCTCTGCAAATTTATTAACGCTGGCCACCAAGTGGTTAATGGGGTTAATGATAATTCTGTTTGTAAGCAGCATAAGCAGCAGCACTCCAAGGGCCAGGGAAACAAGCCCAAGCATAATGATCTTGAGTGCAGCCTGTCCAATTATTTCCCGGGTAACTTCTTCAGAGGCTCCCACGTACCAGATGCCGATAATTTCACCGCCGGCATTTTTTATGGGCTTGTAGGCGGTTTGATAGATTTGCCCGGCCACTTCGGCTTGACCGTAATAATGCTGGCCCTGGTTAAGAACAGCATCAATCACATAGGGGGCAGCCTGGGTTCCCACTGCCCGCTCGCCGTCTTCGTTCATTACATTGGTGTTAATTCTGGTATCTCCCAGGAAGATTGTCACCGTGTCACCGGTCATTTCACCTATGAGGTCCACTATGGCATAATTATCGTTGATCAGTACATCGCCCTTATAAAGTTTATCGCCCTCCACCCTCCACTCACCGGGATACCAAGAGGCAATTAAGGCTTCACCGGTGGCCAGGTCTCCCTTTGCCTTCTCGACGGCGGCTTCTTTGGCCACATCGCTGGTTACCTTATAGGAAGTTAACATTAAAGCTGTCGCAACCAGTGTCATAATGACAAATACCGCTAACCCCAACTTTATCCTGACAGAACCTGAACCCTTATGCCAATTATTTTCCATAAAATTACTCCTCCTTCTGGTACATATAAAAATTATACACCTGTACTCTAATTACCTTCTTTTTTACTTAATTTAGTCTTTTTTTCAAAATTCTCACAAAGGTAAGGGCCACCCCATGGGGAGTGGCCCTCTGAATGAATTTACGATGCGGTCATAAATAAAACATCTAAAAAGATACTTATAGCCTTATAAACTTACAACACCATTTACTTGCTGTCTACAGCCCCTTTGTTTTTCCTATTGAACCACCTCCTTGTTGCTTATTAAAATATATGTTTACGGTGGTTTTTTTAGAATGATAAAATGCCTGCCGCCGCAGGTTTTAACTGTCAGCACTACCGTTTATACCCTCCCAGCTGCAAAAGGGAAGAGTAGTAATCCATTTCATTATCATCGGGTGCAGGGGAGGTTTGAGAGGGTTTTTTAAGCAAAGCCCCCGGGGATTCAGCGGCAGGATCAAGCCCGGCCGCATCTTTACGTATAAGCAACCTTATATATTTGCTGCGGTTGGTTTCCTCAAAGGTTTCCCGGTTGATTTGCCTGATGCGCCCGTCCAAATAATCTAACAAATCACCGGGCAGGCTGATGGTGATGGTTTTATGTTTTCTCATTTTTGTATGCACTCCTTTCCGCATTTACCAAAATATACCCTGTGTTAATCTATATGACAGCTTGCCACTGAAAAATAACTGACAATTAAAAAGGGCAGCTTACCGCTGCCGTTTTTGCCCGCCCTTTAAGCTTGGCCCGGGCAGTTTTCTTTTTATCTCCTGGGCTATAACTGCCTTGGTCAGCTTTTTATTTGAATAACGCAAATCTTCATCCAATACCTCTAAGTTATTGCTTAATTTAATATAGGCGGCAAAGGGATATTGCTGTCTATGCCTGTACCTTAAATCTCCCAATACAATTTCATAACCGTCTGCTTTCTTATTGATCCACACGGCCAAATGCCTGGCAAAGCTGATAAACTGCTGGGCCAGCTCACTCTTTTTTAAGGAGTCCATAATATACCGGGGCGGGTTGACGATAAATTCCCTTTCCACAACCACCCGGCCGGCGGTGCTGATATGGCCCACCAAAATTTTTTTGCCCCCCTGGGGCAGCCGCTTTTCCACCACACAGTGCCAAAAATTTATCCCCAAGGTGGGAACAACACTGTAGGCCCCAGCCTGGGGGTACCGGCGCTGCAGCCTGTGCAGCAGCACAGCGTGTATCATTGCCCTAAGGGCGGTATAGGCTATTATGAGGCCAAATACCACAGCAAATAATAGGCCTGTGGGAAATAGCTTTTGGTACCAGGCCAGCACACCAAGGCTCAGCACCGATAAAATAACCGGGTCAATTATCATCACCCAATCCCAGGCTATTTTCCGTTTGGAAAGGGGCCACAGGGCCTGGGTGCCATAGCTGGTGGTTAAGTCCATCAGCACATGTGCCGCTGCACTGATGAAAGACCACAAAAATACCAAGGGCCAGGACGCCTGGGGAAAGATAAGGGTAAATAAGAAAGTAATTGCTGCGGAGCTAAGCAGTAAGCCCGGCAAGGTGTGGCTAAGGGTGCGATGATATTTTAAATAAGAGGTTTTTCCCTTGACAAATCTAACTATAAGGTCGGCATCGGGGGCCTGGGATGCTGCCGCCGCTGCCCAAATTACAGCATTGGCTGTGTGGCTGTCCCCCGGGGCCACCGAAATGCCTGTGGCCAAGGCCCCCAGGGCCAGCCCGGTCAGTGCATGGGTTACATTATCCACTTTTTCCTCCACCGGCAAGAAATATATTAAACAAGCCCATTAATCTAAATTATCTTTCCCAAAGCTTGTCAAATTCAGTCAGTAAAGGATAAAATGTACCAGAGAAATTGAAAAGGCGGGTGTTTTTGTTGCGGCAGTTGCGGAAGATTGACCATATTAACCACGCACTTAAGGAACCCGACATACCCATGGCCGGTTTTGCAGATATTTTTATTTTGCACAATTCAATACCGGAATTAAACTGGGCCGACCTTGACACCGGCTCTGTCTTTCTGAACAAAAGCTTATCCGCTCCCCTGATCATTAATGCCATGACCGGCGGCCATCCCGACCTGGAGCATATTAACGGCAGCCTGGCCGAGGCCGCCAGAAAAGCCGGGATAGCCATGGCCCTGGGCTCCCAGCGGGCAGCCCTGGAGGATGAAACAGTTATTGATACCTTTAAAGTTGTGCGGCGGGAAAACCCCCACGGGGTGGTCATTGCCAACTTAAATGCCGGGTGCACCCCCTTAGAGGCTAAAAAAGCAGTGCAAATGGTACAGGCCGATGCCATTCAGCTGCATGTGAATGTACCCCAGGAACTGGCCATGGCCGAGGGGGATCGTGACTTTAAGGGGGTGCTGGCGGCAATTTCTGAGGTGGCCCAGCAATTAACTGTACCGGTGATAGTTAAAGAAGTGGGCTTTGGCATGTCCAAGGAGACGGTGGCAAAACTGTATAGGGCCGGGGTAAAAATGGTTGATATCAGCGGCAGGGGCGGTACAAACTTTATTTCCATTGAAGAAAGTCGGACTTCAAAGGAAAGGGCCAAGTTGGAGGGAGTAAGCAACTGGGGAATATCAACGGTTATCAGTTTAGTGGAAGCAAAAAGCTTAAATTTACCAATCCATATCACTGCCTCCGGCGGCCTGCGCACCGCCCACGACCTTGCCAAGTCACTGGCCCTGGGGGCAGACCTGGTTGGCATATCAAGGCCCTTTTTAGAGACGCTGATAAATGAGGGAAAAGAGGCTTTAAACAGGCACTTGGAAGAGCTGATCAGGGGCCTGAAAAAAATCATGCTCATGTCAGGCTGCAAAACCATAGCCTGTCTACAGCAGGTGCCGGTGATAGTGACCGGAAGCAGTGCCCATTGGCTGAAACTGCGGGGCATAGACCTAAAAAAACTGGCCCAAAGGCAGGGCTAGGGGCACTGCCCAGCGCCTGGGGCTTGTTTTTTGTGGGGGCGGGCTTTCATGCCCGCCCGCCCTTACTTTCTTAAATCCACAAACCGCTCCTTTAATTTTTTACTTACCTGGGGCAGGGTGGTGTACTCCATTTCATCCAAATGCAGGCGGTGGGGTTCAAAGGGGCCTAACCGGCGCAGGTAATCTGCCATTTGATTGGCCTTGGCCCTGGCCCGGTCGAAGGCCACATCGGCAAAGAAATCCTGTGGGCCGTGCAGCTTACCCTCTGCCACCTGAAAACCTAAGGCCACCACCCGGGGCGGACCGTCAAAGCGGGTGGGGGCACACTGCCCTAATCCCACCGGCATCAGTGGGCCGCTATGGGATCCTCTCATCCAGCCGGACACCAGATGGGGATTGGCAAAGGGCTCCAGAACCTCGCCCACTGCCGGCAAACCGCTCTGGCAGCGCACAATTAGCACCGGATCGTCTTTACCCACATAGCGGCCGGCCATTATATTTAAACGCTGGGTGCTGGATGAGGCGGCAATTTCACCGGTTTTTTTATGAAAGACCCGTTTAATGCAATACCGCCCCGGGGCCCCTATGAAGACCAGCATATCATAAATCTCTTCCGGCGCAGCAAAGGTAACCTTGCGATTTTTGATTAAATCCCTTACTTCAAATAAAAAGCCGTCGTGCATATTGGGGTCTATAACCAGCCCAATGGTGTTAAAGGGGTCAGCAAATATTTTGTATAAGGGTAAATTCCAGGCTCCGGGCTCAGTTTTGTCGGCCATAAAAATAATTACCGGTTCGCTCTTGCGTTCCTTAAACTGCATTTCAGCAACACCGGGGCCCAGCCCCTTGATGTTGCCGGAAAAGGCATCGGTCAGTAAATCTTGCCCGGCACCATAGAGCTTTAACTTGCGGGCGGTATCGGTACAGGCAATAAAGGTGTCCCAGGCAAGCTTGTGAATTTCCCCTGAGTTTCTCCCCAATTGGTGGGTCATAATTAAATTAAGGTCGTCACCCACATGTGTTACATGATAATCAATTAATTCCCGGCGTCCATGGAGCATGGCCTTGGCGGTGTCCAACAGGTCCGGGTGGACGCCGGAATGTCCCACAAACCCGCCCACATCGGCCTTGATCACTGAAAGAGTAAGCTCCTTTTCCATGATTATCCCCCTTTGTCAGAAAATTAGTTAATATTAATATCATTAGTACGCACAAACCATATAAAAATTACTATTATATCCGGCATCCACAATGTTTAGGTCCACTTCCATTTTGATGCAGGAAATAACTGATTAATGACGAAATAGTGTTGGATAACAAAGGGGGATGGGGTAATTGAGTAATACCGGCAGAAAAATAGCTGTTGTCACCGACAGCACCTGTGACTTAAGCGATGAACAAATTAAGGATAACGATATTAAACTGCTTTCACTGAAAGTGGTGTATAAGGACAGGCAGTATATTGACAGATTGGAAATTAAACCGGAGGATGTATTTGCCGGTTTTGCAAAGGAAATACCTAAAACTTCAATGCCTTCTCCTGGGGAGGTTGAAAATTTATATAGAAAACTGGCCGACCAAGGCTATACTGATATAATTTCTATCCATATTTCCAGCGGCTTAAGCGGAACCTACCAAATGGTTAAGGCTGTGGGCCAGCAATTAAAAGACCTGATAAATGTTGAAGCGGTGGACTCAAAAACAATATCCATTGGCTCCGGTTTAATTGTCCTGGAGGCCAGCCGCCTGGTGCAGGCAGGTATGGGCCTAAAAGAAGTGATGCAGAAGATTAGCAAACTGAAAGAGGAGATAAAATTATTCTTTGTTCCGGAAACGCTGGAATATCTCATTAAAGGCGGCCGCATAGGGTACGTAAAGGGCCGAATCGGTGAAATACTAAATGTCAAACCCATAGTCAGTGTAAATGACGAAGGTAAATATTACACCTACCAAAATGTGCGGGGGCGCAGGCGCTCCTTGGCTGCCATGGTAGAAATAGCTAAGGAATACGCTGCCGAAAGAAGGGTGAAACTGGCCTTACTCCACGGCAATGCCCTGCAAGAAGCCAAGGAAATGGTAGATAAATTAAACTTACCCAACATTGATATAGTAAGGTTTGACCAAATCGGCCCGGTAATAGCAGTTCACACCGGGCCGGGGGTAATTGGATTGGCTTTTTATGATGAAGATTACGATAAGAATCATGCCAATTCTTAACTAAAAGGGGCGGACCGCCGGGTCCGCCCCTTTTAGTTAAGATATTTTTTGCACTGTTAAATCGCTTTGTTTTTGCCGCTTGTTATAGACATCCTCTGCATAATCACAGGAAATTAAATACAGGCTAACCCATAATTCATGCTCGTTGGGCTTGCCGTCTAACTCCTTTGAAACGTCCTTAAACTTTTTCTCCACCTTGTCTTTAAAGGAAGAGAATTCTGACAGCACTTCAATGACATCCCTTTGGTTGTAGGCAGCACCTTCCCGTAAAACCTTGGCCAAATAATTTCCCCCCTTAGCACCTATCCACTGTAATTATTTTACAATAATTATAATATTTTAGGAAAAATTTGTTAAGGGGTATCAATTGTCTAAAGGCAACTTAATTTGATGGTAAGTGTTGAAACAAAGCAAAATAAAACAGGGCCCTTGGGGAGCCCTGGGATGATACTTGCCTTCTTTAACGGTTTTGTCCAAACTGGAGGCCGTAGCCGGTACTGCCGTATTGGTTGGTGCCAAACTGACCGGACTGTTGTCCCATGCCGTACTGGCTATACTGGCGGTAGGGCTGCTGTTGTCCGTATTGCTGGCCCATGCCCATTTGATTATATTGACTGAAGGGCTGTTGCTGGCCCATGCCATACTGACTGTACTGGCTGAAGGGCTGTTGCTGTTGACCGAACTGCAGGCCGTAGCCGGTACTGCCGTACTGGCCGGTGGCTAATTGACCGGACTGCTGTCCCATGCCGTACTGGTTATACTGGCGGAAGGGCTGCTGTTGTCCGTATTGCTGGCCCATGCCCATTAGATTATACTGCTGACTGAAGGGCTGCTGCTGGCTAAACTGTGGACTGATGCCCATTTGACCATATTGGCTGTAAGGCTGAGAGGACAGCAATTGGGCTTGATTAACAAGGTGATTTAAGCTTTGGTTTGCCTGCTGGCACATTTGGCTGATTTGCTGCAACTTTTGACAGGCACTGCCCTCGGTTTGGCCCATCTGCATTAGCTGCTGTTGATTGCCTTGCTCTGTCTGGGAAAGTTGGCTTGCGGTTTGGGCAATGGTGTTCAACTCTTGGCGCAGCGAATTGAGTTGTTGCTGAAGCTGCTGTATTTGCTGTTGATTTTGCATTGGATACTACCTCCCTAAGTTTTATACTATTGGCAATAAGCCTAACAATAGTATGTGTTGTACAATAAAGGATATAAGTGCCATATCATGGCAATACTAGCTTTTATTTACATAATAGAGATAGTATCCACCCACCGGTTGCATTTTGAAACCTTCTATATTAGATCTAATAACAGCGTTATCTATACCGTAATTAAATAAAACCAAGGGACTTTCTTGTAAAAGGGTTTGTTGGGCAGTGTGATACAAACGCTGGCGCAGTTGGGGGTCATTGAGCTGCTGGGCGCCGGCCAATACCCTATCTATTTGGGCGTTTTGGTACCTGGTCAAATTAAGCCCCCGCTCTATCTGGGGAGAGGTTAACAGGGTATACAAAAAATTGTCAGGGTCGCCCTTGTCACCTACCCAGCCATACAAAAAGCAGTCCCCCTCCTGCCGCCGCAAGGCTTCCTGGTACTCCTCCCAGGGGTAAGACTTCACCTCAACCCTTATATTTGCAGCCTCCAGTTGTTCTTTCACCGCAAGGGCCAGCTGTTCACCGCCGGCCGGGTTATAGGGCCGGGGGCCCCGGTAGGTGATTAGGGTTAAAGACATGCCCTTGGGGTAGCCGTTTTGCGACAGCAGCCTTTTACTTTCAGCAATATTGTAGGGGTATTGCTTTGCAGCTTCATCATGACCCATTACATTGGGCGGAATATAACTGTCACCTTTGGGCATGGCACTGCCGTATACCTCATTAACCAATTTATCCCGGTCAATGGCCATGGTCACCGCCCGGCGGATGCGGGCTGAAGAAAAGGGTTCTTTATTGGTGTAATAGCCCAGGTAGTTAATAGAAAGCCCGGTCTGCTGCACCACCTTTAAGTTTTGCTCTTGTGCCCAGTTGTTGTATCGATGGCAGATATTATCGGCAAGGTCGGCTTCACCGGCGGCTAAGCTTTTAAGCCTGGCCTCTTCATCCGCTTGGTAGACAAAGACCACCCGCTTAAGCCGGGGCGGCTTTTGCCAGTAGTCTTCATTGGCTGTTAATACCAAAGTGTTTTCCTGCCATTTATCCAGCTTAAATGGGCCGGTGCCCGCCGGCTGACGGCCAAAGTCAGCACCGGATTCCTTTACTGCGGTGGGGCTGACAATGGGTGCCGCCCAGGGCATGGCTAAGTTATGTAAAAAGGGCCCATAGGGCTGCTTTAATACAAACTTCACAGTGTAGTCATCCAGCACCTCTACCTTGTCCACCATGCCAAAGACCATTTCCGAATAGGGGGCCTTAGCCTTTTCAGCCATCACCCGGTCCACTGAAAACTTCACCGCCCTGGCGTCAAAGGGGCTGCCGTCATGGAATTTTACACCCCGGCGCAGCTGAAAAATCCACTGCCTGCCTTCGTCCTCCACCTGCCAGCCGGTGGCCAGGGCAGGTTCCGGCTCTAAACCACCGGGCTTATATCTGACCAAACCCTCATATATATTGTTAATGATGTAGGCAGAACCCGGGTCGCCGGCGGCAGCGGGATCCAGCGTCAGCCATTTTTGACCTGTAACCACCCTTAACTCCTGGCCATTATCCGCCGGGGGGCCCAAGGTGCTCACCACTCCCCTTTGCTCCAAGGAAAAAACAAGAAAAAGAAAAGCAATTAATACAGATAACTGCAAGAGCCATTTCTTTATAATCAAGAAAACATCCCCCCTTGCCCCATAAGGTTTCTTCCAAATATTTACTTTTCCTGCCCACATCAAAAAGATTACAAAAAACCTTATTATTTTTAACCCAATGAGATAGAATTAGTTATTAATGAGGGAGGTAAGCAATGAATATCAAATTTGGTTCTGCCGGAAATCCCGACAGTTTTTACCGGCAGGGCAATAAAAGTTCCCAGGCCATGCCGGCATGGTTGGCCGCCCAGGGGTTAAATGCCTATGAATATCAATGCTCCCGGGGGGTGCGCATCAAGGAAGACTTTGCCCGCAAACTGGGTGAAAGCGCCCGGGCAAATAAGGTTGCCCTGAGCATTCACGCCCCCTACTACATAAACCTAAGCAGCCAAGATCCGGAAATCAAAAGGCGCACCAAGGCCCATATTTTTAAATCCCTGCAGGCTGCCCATTGGATGGGGGCCAGCACGGTGGTGCTGCATCCCGGAAGCGGCAGCGGTAAAGACCGGGCAGCAGTATATAAAAGGGCTAAGGCCTTTTTTGCTGAAATAGTTAAGGAGGCGGCCCATGAAGGCTGGGGCCACATTAAGCTGGCCCCGGAAACCATGGGTAAAGTCAACCAGTTGGGCTCCTTGGATGAGGTCTTGGATCTGTGCACTGTGGCAGAAAAGGTGGTGCCCTGCGTAGACTTTGGTCACCTGCACGCCATCAGCCAGGGCAGCCTAACAACAAAGGAAGCCTTTGCCCAAATCCTGGATAAGATCAGTGCTGCGCTGGGGGAAGAGGCCGTTAAAAACTTGCACATTCATTTTAGTCCCATTGAATTCACAGAGGCAGGGGAAAAGAAACACCACACCACCCTGCAAGGGGAGTTTGGGCCGCCTTTTGCCCCCTTGGCAGAGCTAATCATTGAGAGGAAACTGGCACCCACAATAATATGTGAATCCAGGGGCCGCCAGGCAGAGGATGCCTTGGTTTTTAAAAGCATTTTAGAGGAAAAACTAAACAAGGCACCGTAAATTCACGGCTTCAGCGGCACTGGGCCAAAAAAGGTCCGAGGCAAATGCCTCGGACCTTGTCTTCCTAGTGAACCTTCACATCCTGGCCCCGGTGTCTGCGCATTGTTTCGGCAGCCTGGTTGATCCGGGAATCACTGGTCTGAACTGCCACCATGGTGTGGCCCTGTTTAATTTTTTCCTCATATCTGCGGCCTTCCTCTTCGGGGATGCCGAAGTCAACCAATCCACCGGCCACACCGCCGGCCGCAGCCCCGGACAGCATTCCGGCTATGGGGCCCACTGCCAATAGGGGGCCAATGCCGGGTATGGCAAGGGCACCTGCACCGGCAGCTAAACCGGCAATACCGCCAAGGACACCGCCGGTGGCAACCCCGTCGCCGACGCCGTCACCCCGCATTTGGGTACCGCCGCCACCGCCCCCCTCTTCTTCCTTAGCAAGGACGGAAATTTCCCGTTCAAAACCCTGGCTGCGCAATTCCTCAACGGCCCTTTCGGCTTCTTGGCGGTTTGGGAACATACCCACCACTGTTTTGCTCATATTAAACCTCCTTTATGGGAATTTTAAAAATCAACTATCGCACTTTATAATGCCACATTTTAGGTTAAAGTATTCCTGAATAAAAAACAGTTTATTTTTTCACAGCATCTGATATAATATTGCTTGTTTAAAAAAATAATGGGTAAAGAGAGGGGTTTTACCATGCTGCCTACACCAAAAAAATTTTTTGTAACTGCAGCCGCCGCAGAAGGCCACAGCTGTTTAAATGCCTTTGATAATGCTTTGCTAAAGGCCAGAATAGGAAATGTTAACCTCTTGCGTGTCAGCAGTATTTTGCCCCCCGGCGCAGAATTTGATCCTGACTTGGAATTGCCACCGGGTTCACTGGTGCCCACCGCTTATGGCTCTATCGTGAGCGAAGTTCCTGGTGAAACCATTTCTGCTGCAGTGGGAGTAGGTATTTCGGAAGACACCTTTGGTGTTATTATGGAGTTTTCCGGCAAGTGTACCCGGGAAGAGGCCAGTAAGGCCATTGAAAAAATGCTGCAAGAAGCTTTTCAAGTTCGGGGTATGAAATTGGTAGATATGAAGATTGCCGCAGTGGAACATACGGTAGAAAAGGTAGGTTGCTGCCTGGCTGCGGTACCGCTTTGGTATTAATTTACGGGGCTCGAACTTAACGGGCCCCCTTCTATACCCCAAGGGCAGGCATAGGCTGCCATGAGATAATAAGGAGGATATTAAATTGTTCGATCAAAAAGAAAAGTCTGTTTTTAACCTGTGGGCCACCGAAGACCAAACTCCCACCATGCGCATAAGCCTGCAAGCTATCCGGACCTTACATACAGAGCAAACACCTTTTCAGCACTTGGCCCTGGTGGATACCTTTGAGTTTGGTCGGGTCTTATTTTTAGACGGCATTATTCAAACCACCATAAAAGATGAATTTGTCTACCATGAAATGATTACCCACCCGGCCCTAAACACCCATGGCAATCCCAAAAAAGCATTGGTAATCGGTGGCGGGGACGGTGGGTCAATTCGGGAAATCATTAAGTATCCCACCATTGAAAAGGCAACCCTGGTGGAAATAGATGCCCGGGTGGTGGAAAACGCCCGCCGCTACCTGCCGGAGATCAGTTCCGGCCTGGACGACCCCAGGGTGGAGGTGCGTTATGAAGACGGTGTAAAGCACGTACAGCAGCATAAAAACACCTATGATGTAATATGTGTGGACTCTCCCGACCCAATCGGGCCGGCGGTGGGTCTTTTTGCCAAAGACTTTTACCAAAACATTTATAATTCCCTTACCGATGACGGAATTTTTGTAGCCCAAACGGAATCCCCCTGGTTCAATAAGGAACTGATCGGCAGGGTGTATAAGGATATAGCAAGCATTTTTCCCATCACCCGGCTAATGCTGGCCTTTATTCCTTCCTACCCCGGCGGTATGTGGACCTTTACCATGGGTTCTAAAAAACACGATCCCCTGGATTTTGTGGAAAGTAATTTCCCCGGCTATCCAACCCGTTACTACACACCGCAGGTTCATAAGGCAGCCTTTGTCCTGCCGCCCTTTGTTCAAGATATAATAAAGAAGTAAGGGGGCAATTAAATGCTACCGCAGGTGGAAAAATGTAACGACTTTATGGGCAGTACAACAAACTACAATGAAGCGACAATGGTGCTGCTGGGTGCCCCCATGGACTTTACCACCAGTTTCCGGCCGGGCACCAGGCAGGGCCCCCGGCAAATCCGGTCGGTTTCTTACGGCTTGGAAGAATACAGCCTTTATCTGGATAAGGACCTGGCCAACTGCCGCTATTACGATGCCGGCGATGTGGTCTTACCTATCGGACACGTAAGTGAAAGCCTGCGCCGCATCGGAGAAGCGGTGGCCCAAATAGTAGAGGACAAGAAAATTCCCCTCCTGCTGGGGGGCGAACATCTGGTCAGTTTGCCGGCCATAGAGCAGGTGGCCAAAATCCATCAAGATTTAGTTTTGCTGCATTTCGATGCCCATGCGGACTTGCGGGAAGACTACCTGGGTGAGCGCCATTCCCACGCCACGGTAATTCGCAGGGCGGCGGATCTTATCGGCGGCAGCAGGGTGTATCAATTTGGCATCCGCTCCGGCACCAAAGAGGAATTTACCTATGCCAAGCAAAACACCAATATGTTTGTTGATCAAGTGCTGGAGCCTTTAGAAAAGGTGGTGGGGCAGCTGCAGGGACGGCCGGTTTATGTGACCCTGGATATCGATGTGGTGGATCCGGCCTTTGCACCGGGAACAGGAACACCGGAACCCGGCGGCTGCACTGCCCGGGAGATACTGCAGGCGGTACACCTGTTAAAGGGCGTAAACTTAGTGGGCTTTGACCTGGTGGAAGTAAGCCCGGTATACGACCAATCAGAACGGACCGCCCTGCTGGCGGCTAAACTGGTGCGGGAGGTAATTTTACAGTTTTCCCCTTAAAAGGACCGGGGCACAGGCAGCTGCCGGCAGGGCAGCCCACAACCGGTTCCCTGGGCCCGGGCTTTGGCCGGCAAACACCGCCCCGGCCAAGCTTGCACCATGGCCCTGATAAATTGTGCAATTTACCAATTGACATTCCCTGTGTGTTTTTGTATACTAGACTATGTCAGCGAAACGCTATGGCACCTATGGAGCTGTGGTGTAGTGGTTAACATGCCGGCCTGTCAAGCCGGAGATCGCGGGTTCAAGTCCCGTCAGCTCCGCCATCTTTAAAGCCACGGTAGCTCAGTTGGTAGAGCAGCGGACTGAAAATCCGCGTGTCGCTGGTTCGATTCCGGCCCGTGGCACCATCAAAAGGCACCGGTAACTTGCGGAAGTAGCTCAGTGGTAGAGCATCGCCTTGCCAAGGCGAGGGCCGCGGGTTCGAATCCCGTCTTCCGCTCCACTAATAAATACTACCCAACTGTGGTAGTTTTTTAATCTGCCGAAAAAAATTAAAGGCATAATTTGTTACTTGACTACAAGCTGTGCATTTGATAAACTAGGTAATGCGCAACAAGAGGCAGTTATGCCGGAGTGGCGGAACTGGCAGACGCACAGGACTTAAAATCCTGCGGTGATAATATCACCGTACCGGTTCGATTCCGGTCTCCGGCACCAATTTTATATGGCGACGTAGCCAAGTGGCTAAGGCGGAGGACTGCAAATCCTTTATTCCCCGGTTCAAATCCGGGCGTCGCCTCCACTGAAGAGAGGGCGGCCTAGGTTTTAAATAAACCTGGGCCACCCTCTTTTTTTGTATTTTAAATTTTATTGAAAAAACACTGGACAAAATTATCTATTTAATTTATAATAATTACAAGATGATAACAAATATAAAACAATAGGGGTTTTAACCATGAAAACTATTCAAAAACTTAAGGATTTGGGCTTTAAACTAACGCCCCAGCGCTTGGCAATTTTAAACTTACTTGAGGGCAATACCCAACACCCTTCGGCCGAGGATCTTTACAAGCAATTAAAGCCCCGCTTTCCTTCATTGTCCCTTGCCACAGTCTATAATACCCTGGAAATGTTAACCAAGGCAGGGGAGCTGCAGGAGATAAATATAAAGGCCGACAAAAGACATTTTGATCCCAACCCGGCCCCCCATGGCCATTTCCTCTGCCGCAGTTGTCAAGGCATCTACGATTTAGATTTTCAGACCCTGGATCTTGCCCTTCCCTTTGATGCAAAGGGCTACATGGTGGAAGAATACACCCTTTATTTTTACGGGCTTTGTCCCCGGTGTCGGCAAGGGCAGGGGCAGTGAAAGCAGGTAAAAACAAGGGGCGGGTGACCCCGCCCGCCTCTTTGCTAATGCAGTCATCCTGTGCCTAAGAGGGCACTGATAATAAACCGGTTAATAGAGGAGGTCATATACTTATGCAAAAATGGCGTTGTGTAATTTGTGGTTATACCGCTGAAGGTGAAGCAGCTCCGGAAAAATGTCCCACCTGTGGAGCTGCCCGGGAAAAATTTGAGCAGGTGACCGCTTCCGGCCCTGATCTGGTGGACTGGAACACAGTGGGTGTGGCAAAGGGTTCCGGCTTTGAAGAGGACTTGAGAATGCAGTTCCAGGCGGAATGTATAGAGGTGGGCACCTATGTGGCAATGGCCCGCCAGGCCGAAAGGGAAGGTTACCCGGAGATAGCTGAAACCATGAAAAGGATAGCCTTTGAGGAAGCCTACCACGCAGCACGCTTTGCCGAACTGCTGGGGGAAGCCTTGAGTGAAAGCACTGAAGAAAACCTGAAAAAGCTGGTGGATGGCGAAGCCGGCGCCAACCGAGGCAAAAAGAAACTGGCTACCCGTGCCAAAGAAGCCGGGCAAGATGCCATCCATGACTCTGTCCATGAGGCATGTAAAGACGAGGCCAGACACTGCATGGCATTTTACGGCCTGTTAAACAGATACTTTCCAAAGGCCTAATTAAAGCATTAAAGGGCGGTTTAATGACCGCCCTTTTAGTATGTTCGGGCACCGCCTTTGCGGCCTTGTTGCAGAATGTTAACTTATATTATGACAGCAAAAAGGATTGTATAAATTTAAGTTGAATATATAAACTAACATTTTTCTAAAACACTTTTATAAAAGGGGTTGGCAAACTTGTCAGACACACTGCGCTACAGGGTGTTTAAAGAACTGGTGCAAGACAATACCATAGAGGTGAAGCTGGATCGCCGTAAAGCCATTGATAAATACAACGAAAGACTAAAAAATGACGTTATCAAAGGCACCCAATTCGATATACTGCTCTACCTCCTATCCGGCTTGGCCGGCTTCGGCTTGTTTGCCGGCCTTGTGTACATGTACTTTAAAGACCCCTGGTGGCAGGGCCTGGTAATTGCCCTGGTTTCCATTGCGGCCCGGGTTATCATTTGGCTGCACCAAAAAAACAGAGTCTACCGATACATTAGAAAAGACATCATGTCTTCAGAAGAAGCAATGGTTGAACTGTACCAGGGTAATGTTTTTACACTGAAGAACAAGATCACAGGTAAAGAAGCCGGCCACCCCAAAAAGTGGACGTTGGTGCTGCCCGAAAGACATGAAGTGGAAGAAGAATAATCGGCATTAAAAACATCACCCCCAAATAAATTTATTATTAGTTTGAGGAGGTGATTTTTTTTGCAGCAGACCGAGAAAACAAAATGGCTGCTCATTTTTGTAATTATACTGACCGTCATCACCGTCACCGGCACCGCCCTGCTGGTCTGGTTTTATAATTTCTACCGCAACATAACCTTGGAGGCCGATATCTTAAACTTTCAGTATCAGCCCAAACAAACCACAACGGTGTATTCCGCCGACGGTGCCTTGCTGGCAGAACTGTATATTGAAGACCGCATCTATGTGGACCTGGACCACATCTCACCCCACATGATCAATGCCATCATTGCCATAGAAGACCACCGTTATTATAAGCACAGGGGTGTTGATTTACACGGCACCCTGCGGGCACTTATCAAAAACATGGAGTCCCACCGGGTGGTGCAGGGGGGCAGTACCATCACCCAACAGCTGGCCCGCAATCTCTTTCTAACCAATGAGCGTACATATGAAAGAAAACTGCAGGAAATGGCCCTGGCCCTGGCCTTGGAGCAAAAGTACACCAAGGATGAAATCCTCTGCATGTATTTAAACCAAATCTACTTTGGCAGCGGCTATTATGGGGTAGAAACTGCAGCCCAAAAATACTTTGGCAAAGATGCCGCAGACCTTACACTGGCAGAAAGCGCCCTGCTGGCCGCTCTGCCAAACAGGCCCAGCGACTACCAACTGCATGAAAACTACCAAAAGGCCAAGGAGCGACAAAAGCTGGTGCTGGCCCGCATGGAAGAGCAGGGCTACATTAGCAGAAAACAGCGGCTGGATGCGGAGAAAGAAGAGATATTAATTAATCCGCCGGCCCCCAAGGTCCAGGGCTGTTACTTCCAGCACCCCTACTATGCCACCGCTGCCGTTAAACAGCTGGAAGAAATAATGGGTGAGGAAAAACTGTATACCGGCGGCCTGGAGGTTTACACCACCCTAAATACTAAAATACAAAAGGAGGCAGAATATGTCTGTGCTGAGCACATAAGCCATTTAAGCAAGCAGGGAATAAAGGCTTCAAACATGGCCATAGTGTCTGTGGTGCCCCAAACAGGGGCTGTGGTGGCCTTGGTGGGGGGAGTGGATTTTCAAAGGGACCAAAATAACATGGCCGTCACCCCCCGGCAGCCGGGTTCAACCATTAAGCCCTTTATTTATGCCGCCGGCCTTAACACCGGGGCCATTGGGCCAAATTCACTGATAAATGCCCAAACCCGCAGTTTTAACGGCTATGTGATTAAAGGATTGGACCAGGGCTCTGTGACCCTGCAGCAGGCTATCAGGCACTCCTTAAATGTGCCTGTGGCTGAGGTGTTAAGTAAAATAGGTTTTGAAACGGCGGTGGCCTATTTAAAAAGATTTGGCATTAGCTCCCTCACTGAAAATGATTATAATTATGCTGCCCTGGCACTGGGGGGCATGTATCACGGCATATCTCCCTTAGAAATGGCTTCGGCCTTTGCGGTATTTGCCAACGGGGGAGTTTACAACCAACCTTACTTTATTGAAAGGGTGGAAAACAGCCAGGGCATGGTCCTGTACCGGCACCAGGCTCAACCCCAAGAGGTGCTGAAAAAGGACACGGCCGATATGATGCACAGTTACTTAACCGGTGTGGTAAACGGCGGTACCGGCACGGCTGCCCGCCTGCCCTGGGAATGCGCCGGCAAAACCGGAACCACCGACCACAAGCGCTGTCTTTGGTTTGCCGGCTACACCGATAAGCTGTCCACCGCAGTGTGGGTGGGCAACACCGACAATTCCCCGGTGTACGGGGCCGACAGCGGTGGGGCGGTGGCCGCCCCGGCCTGGCGAAAATATAAGTACACCTTGATTAGCGAAGGATACATAGAAAAACCCCAAAGGAGGGCTGTGGTGCAGCCGGCGGAGCCCATCAAGGCAGAGGAGCACCGACCCCAAAAAGCAGTGGAAGAAGGGCCCCAAAGGGAGGAAGGGGAGCAGCCGGCACCGCCGCAGCAGCCGGCACCGCCACAGCAGCCGGAACCGGTAAATCCCCAGCCGGAGCCGGAAGCCGAGACTGAACAGGAAGCTGAAATAGAAGCGGAACCTGAGCCGGAGCCTGAGCCGGAACCGGAGCCGGAGCCGCCAGCGGAGGCCCAAGGGCTTGAACAGTGGCTGCCTTGACCAAAGGGTGAGTAAAAATATCCTGTATAAAAACGAAAGCAAATAATGATGAGTTGATACGCCTTTATGTTATAATAAATATAACTAAAGTTATACAGGGGGTTTAGGTATGGAACGGGAATTAGCAATGGAAATTGTGCGGGTTACAGAGGTGGCGGCCTTGGCCTCTGCCCGCTGGATGGGTCGCGGTGACAAAATTGCCGCTGACCAGGCAGCCACAACGGCCATGCGGGCCATGTTTGATTCGGTAAGCATGAAGGGCACGGTGGTAATTGGTGAGGGTGAAATGGACGAGGCCCCAATGTTATATATAGGTGAACGGTTGGGCCATGCCGAATCACCGGAGGTGGATGTGGCGGTGGACCCTTTAGAGGGTACCAACCTGGTGGCCAAAGGCTACGACAACGCCCTATCGGTGGTGGCCATTGCCGATCGAGGTAACTTATTGCATGCCCCGGATATGTATATGGAGAAAATCGCCGTTGGCCCCAGGGCGGCAGGCAGAATACATATCGATGACCCCATAGAACATACATTGAAAATACTGGCCCAGGTGAATAACAAAAACGTTAACGACTTAACGGTGATGATCCTGGAGCGGGAGCGCCACAAGCACATCATTGAAGAGGTGCGGAAAACCGGTGCCCGGGTGCGCCTCTTTAGCGACGGCGATGTGGGTGCCGCCATTTCAACGGCCTTGGACGAAACCGGTATCGATTTATTTGTTGGTATCGGCGGGGCGCCGGAAGGGGTAATATCTGCGGCGGCATTAAAATGCTTGGGCGGCGACATGCAGGCCCGGCTGGTGCCCAGCGACGATAAAGAATACCGGCGCTGTGTGGATATGGGCTTAAAGGACCCCCGGCAAATACTGATGATGGATGATTTAGTTAAGGGTGACGACACCATCTTTGCGGCCACCGGGGTAACCAACGGTGAATTGTTAAAGGGTGTACGCTTTTTAAGTAACGAGCGGGCGGAAACCCACACCTTGGTAATGAGGTCAAAAACCGGCACAGTGAGGTTTGTAAAGGCAACCCACTACCTACCCCAAAAACCGCACCTGGTGTTAAAATAAAGGGTGGAAAAGTCTTTTACGGGTGGAACGGCTGGTCCACCCTAAATTTTGTCAACGGCAGGTTTTATACACACCTGTTAGGGGGTATAAGATGCAAATCCTCAAATTTTATTTAATATTTATAAACCTGCTCACCTTTGGCCTCTTTGTGCTGGATAAGTGGTTGGCCAAACATGTAAAGTGGCGCATTCCCGAAAACCGCCTGCTGCTGGCCTGCTTAATGGGCGGTTCATTGGGGGCTGTGGTGGCCATGAATGTGGTGCGGCATAAAACCCAGAAGTTAAAATTTGTTTGGGGTGTGCCCTTAATTATCTTAATTCAGGGTGGACTTATTGTTTTAATTGTATATTTAATAGCTCATTATTAAAGCCAAGGGCCGCTGATCCGGATAGATCAACGGCCTTTAAATTACATTTTTGGTTTGAAGGTTTCACATTTGGTATCGTCCGAAGAGTCTGCTTGGCTGGAATGACTGCGGTTTACCTGCACCATGGGTGCATCGCACATGACATTGCTGTTATATTGACATTCGGTGACATTGCATTTAATGTTCTGTGGCATAAAGAATCACCTCCTTTACAAGGACTATTGTCTACAGGGGAGGAGTGTTTTATGCACTAAATAGTAAAATTTTCTACCTGCGGGATACTACTATATATAAAGATTGGGCTAGGGGGTAAAATATGGCGAAAATTTTAATCGTTGACGATGAAGCATTGATGGTTAAAGGCCTAAAACGGAGCTTAGAGCAAGAGGGTTACCGGGTGTTAACCGCCTACGACGGTGATCAGGCACTGGAGGTGTTTAAGAAAGAACAGTGCCACTTGCTGGTGCTGGACATCATGCTGCCCCGGAAAAGCGGCCTGGAGGTATGCCGTGAAATCAGAAAAGAGTCTGAGGTGCCGATTATAATGCTCACCGCCAAGGGTGAGTATGTGGATAAAATTGTGGGCTTAGAACTGGGTGCCGACGACTATCTCACCAAACCCTTTAACACCAGGGAACTCATTGCCCGCATTAAGGCGGTACTAAGGCGCAGTGCCAAAGGGAGGGCGGAGGAAGAACAAAGGGATATTATCGCAGTGGACCAACTGACAATAGATGTTATGAAGCGCAGGGTAAGCCGGGGCGGCAAAGAACTTGATCTCACCGCCAAGGAATTTGATTTGCTCTGCCTGATGGCACAAAATCCCGGCCGGATATTCACCAGGGACAATTTGTTGGAATCGGTGTGGGGCCACAGTTACTACGGCGACCTGCGCACCGTTGACGTGCACGTCAGAAGGCTGCGCGAAAAAATAGAAGAAGACCCCCGCCATCCGGAATACGTGCTTACCAAGTGGGGCGTGGGATATTATTTTAAGGAGTAGGCGCATAAATGAGAATCAGCATTCGCTGGAAGCTGGCAGGCACTTATTTTATCATGATCGTTCTTACCCTGCTCTTGGCCGATTGGCTGGCCTACACGGCCTTAAAAGATCACTACCTGCAGGAAAGGGAAGATGCCTACCGGGTGCATACCAACGTGGTGGGTACTTACGCCGGAGAGTATATTCTGGGTGAATATATGGCCATGCCTACCCTTATTCGGGATTACGGCAACCAGGTGGATGCCCGGGTGGTGCTGTTAAACCGACAGGGTTATGTGGTGGGTGATTCCTTTAATGAGCAGTGGATTATCGGTATGCAGCTGAAGCACCCGGAGGTACAGGCGGCTCTCCGGGGGGAAACCGCATCGGGCACCCAATATGTTTCTGACGAGGAATGGGTGATGTATATATCGGTGCCGGTGACCCGCCAAAAGGAAGTGGTGGGGGCTGTGCTGCTGTCCACCGACATAACGGACATTGGTGAGGCCCTGGATTCCCTGCTAAGGCGAATGGTCCTTTTTTCCCTGCTGGGCGGAATGCTGGCGGGCCTAATTGGCCTCTGGCTGTCGGTGGAAGTTACCCGGCCGGTGCAGGAACTGACAGAAGCGGTGGAGCGAGTGGCCATGGGCAATTTAGACCAGCGGGTACCGGTGCACAGCAGGGATGAATTGGGACAGCTGGCCAAGGCATTTAACACCATGGCCATAAAGTTGGCACGGTTTGACCGCACCAGGCAGGAGTTTATAGCCAACGCCTCCCACGAGTTAAAATCACCCCTATCATCCATCAAGGCGCTGGCCGAATCACTGACCTACGGTGACGAGCGGGATGTGGTGGTGTATAAGGAGTATTTAAATGATATTAATTCCGAGGTGGACAGATTAAACCGTTTGGTACACGACCTGCTAAAGCTGGCCCAACTGGAGGACGAAAACACGGTACTGCAAAAAGAGCTGCAGTCGATATCTGACATTATTCAGCGCATTGTAAACCTGATGAAGCCCCAGGCCAAGTTAAAAGAAATAAGCCTGAGGGCATACACGCCGGAAGACATATTTTGGCCGGTGGACAGGGATACCCTGTCCGGGGTGCTGTTAAATTTGGTGGATAACGGCATTAAATATACCCCCCCGGGGGGAAGGGTTGAGGTGGAATGCCAAAGCCAGGGGGAGGAACTGGTCATCCGGGTGGCAGACACCGGAGAGGGCATCCCCCCCGAAGAACTGCCCCTTATATTTGAAAGGTTTTACCGGGTAGATAAGGCCCGTGCCCGGCAAACGGGGGGCACCGGCCTGGGCCTGTCAATTGTGGAAGAAGGTGTTAAACTGTTGGGGGGTACCATTTCGGTGGAAAGTGAGCCGGCCCGGGGTACGGTGTTTACCATCAACTTGCCCAAATAGGCATTAAACTTAATACTTTTGTAATAATTATTTATTTGTGCGTAATAAGTTTTGTATATAATAAACCCAGCAACTGATCAGCAAGGCGGATGGGAGGGTAAAGGATGAATACCGAGGGGGATCGCATCGTTTTTAACCGAGCCCAGGCGGCAGCCCTGATCGCCATCATCTTTTTAGCATTACTGATGCTGGCCCTGGCCGGTTGCAGCCGGCAGGCCAAGATTGAAAACACCGATGCTAACCAACCGCCAATCAGTTCAAAACCGCAGCAACAGGTGGAATATGTAAAGCTCTACTTTGCCGATAAAGATGCCATGTACCTTCAGCCTGAAGTAAGGCAAGTAAGCGTGCAGGGTGAAACACTGGCTGAGGTGGTAATAAAAGAACTAATAGCCGGCCCCCGGCAGAAGGACTTAATCCGCACCATTCCCCCGGAAACAAAACTGCTCTCTTTTCAAGTTACCGACGGTGTGGGCTTTGTAAACTTTTCAAAGGAACTGAAGTCAAAACACTGGGGGGGTACCACCGGTGAATTTTTCACCCTTTATTCGGTGGTGAACACCTTGGCAGATCTGGGACTGGCCGATACGGTACAGTTTTTGGTGGAAGGGGAAAAGCACGAAACCCTGGCCGGTCATTTTGAAATTTTTGAACCGCTGGGCCCCAACTGGAATGCGGTGATACCCGGTGAAATTCACCTGGGCCCCCTGGAAGTCAATGAAGAAAGAATGCGCGAAGTACAGGAAGCGGCAGACCAGGGGCTTGAAACATGGTACTTGGACCCCTTGGCGGTGGCCCGGGAAATGGGCAGCAGGCTGGGTTTTGACCCCCGGCTGGATGAGTTTGAGCTGCTCACCCTTGAGGAGGGCCGGTCTGAGGTGCTGGTCACCCATGACCGGGAGGATTATGTCATCCACCTGGTTCAGCCGGTTAAAAGGGGCGACGGCGGAGTATGGAGCATTAACAAAGTTAACACCCACATAAATATAAATAAATAAACCCACAAAAACGAAACAACCCTAACCTGCACCGTTAGGGTTGTTTCGTTTTATAATAGATCATCCCAACTGTCCAATATTAAATCGGGCTGATGTTTTAACAGGCTTTCCTTTTTTGCTATGCCCCAGGGAACGGCAACGGATTTTACCCCCGCCGCCTTGGCAGCCATAATGTCAAAGGGGCTGTCGCCAACGTACATGGTTTGCTCGGGCCGGCGCTTAAGTCTTTCTAAGGCCGCAAAAATAGGCTCGGGCTGGGGTTTGTGCTTGTCCACATCCTGGGCGCCAATGAGCACCTGCATATACTTATCCATACCTAAAAAATCGATGCTGCGTTGGGCCACCTTGGTGCTCTTGGATGTTACCACTCCCATTACAATGCCCTGCTCCCTTAACCTGGCCAGCATCTCCATTGTGCCGGGGTAGGCAGTGGTGTAGCGGTCGTGGTCAAGGGAGTAATAGTGTTGATAGAGTTTAAAAAAATCCTCTTCCCGGTCGGCCCCGGCAAAGTGAATGCCAATATCCCTTAAGGCCCGGCCCACCCACTGCATCACGTCCCCTTGGCCCCAGGGAATATTCATTTGCTCAAACACCCTTTTATAGGTGCGTTTAATTAAGGGCAGTGAGTCAATCAGTGTTCCGTCCAAGTCAAACAGAACAGTATTGTATTCCATAGTAAAAAACCACCTAACTATAAATTATTTACCCGCTCATAGAGTTCCTTCATAAAGTTCACAAAGTCTGTCTCGTGATTATCAGAGTTTAAACATATTATTCGCATACCCTTCTTACCGTATATTTCCTCAAAAACCGGGTTGGGTTTCATGGTTACCATATATGCCTTACAACTGGACTTCATTATTTTAAACAACTTGCTCCACATATAGCGCACGTTTAAATCCCTAAAACTGTAACCTAAAAAGAGCACAGTTTTGCCCAACAAGTCAGACCGCAGTTTAATATCGATGGGCCCGTTCATATCCAACCTGTTATGATAATCAGACTCGCTGATCACAAGGGTTTCGTCATGGTCTAAACTGCCGTGAAATTTAACTATTTGTGTGACGTTTTCTTGGGCGCAGAGGATGTCGTCCAGTGTGGCTATACGGCAGTAGGGGTACCGGTGATACTTAAAAGCCTCTTCCAGGGTTTCGTCAAAATTAGTGGTATAAATGGTGGGGAAATTTAGCTTAACTAAGTATTCGTGGGCCTTTGAAGAAGAAATGTCGTAACCGGTGTCTCTAAGGTTGCGGTCAATTATTTTGGCAATGCGGTTTTTGCTGCCATATTTAAGTATGTGGTACTCGGCAATTTGCAAAAAATCCCCGTGCATTAAGAGCACTTGGGGGTGGTAATCCAGGTCTTCGGCCACCTTATAAATTAGGCTTTCCCAGCCCGGCAGCCCCAGGTTGCGGGAAATTCCCGCCCCCACAAAGGGAATAATGCGCTTTTCTTTTATCTCTTGGGCCAGTTCGTCCAATACTCTCAAGATCTTGACCTCCCTTGGGAAAGAAGAAAGCTTTTAAATTCTGCCGCTGCGGTGCGGCGCATTGAGATGGCTAACTTTTCATCGGGGCTCATTTCTCCAAAGGTGCGGCTGTGCCCCTGGGGAATAAAGACCGGGTCCCACTGGCTGCCGTTTTCACCCCGGGGTTCCGGTGCAATGGTGCCCTTTAATCTTCCCTCAAAGAGATAAATTTTTTTGCCGTCGCAGTAGCCAATGGTGGTGATGGCCACAGCGCTGCGGTTCTTTTCGTTTTCCATCAACTTAATAAAGCCGGTAAGCTTTAATTTTTCCCAAAATGTATCGGTAAGGCCGCCGGGCAGCCCCTGCCAGGCGTCCACATAGAGGCCGGTTTGATCCACAAAGAGGGGGGCACGCTTTTCATCAAAGGCATGAAGGGTTTTAGCCTGCACAATATCCCGGTGATTGTCGCCCAGGGGCTCGGCAGTATCAAACCAAACGGGGGTAAATTCCACCGGGCTCAGCAGTTTGCTGTATTCATAATTTTTTTCTTTATTTTTACTGACAAATCGCAGTGGGCGGCTGACATAAAATGCTTTGTAACCCATAGGCACCCTCCTATGAATGTTTACTGCGTACTTTACTTTAAATTTAATATAACATACAATTAACCTTAGCGGTTGAAAATTGGAGGAATAGAGTTGAAAAAGCCTTTGTTTTATGTGCTCCAGTACGCTTGGTTTGTACTGGGTCTATTAGTTCTGTCGCTGGGTATTGTACTTTTGGTGCAGGCCTGGTTGGGCCCAACCCCCTGGGATGTACTGCATTTGGGTTTAACTAACTACCTGCCCTTTACCTTTGGCCAAGTTATGATTGGC
Source organism: Desulfofalx alkaliphila DSM 12257 (assembly GCF_000711975.1). Classification (NCBI taxonomy): domain Bacteria; kingdom Bacillati; phylum Bacillota; class Clostridia; order Eubacteriales; family Peptococcaceae; genus Desulfofalx; species Desulfofalx alkaliphila. The sequence goes on from NZ_KL544001.1 coordinate 105,157, forward strand.
CTTGGTGTTTTGCTGGTGCTCATTAGTTGGCTCTTGGGCGAAAAACCCTATACAGGCACCCTGTTAAACATGGTACTCATTGGCATCTTTGTGGATATTATTATGCAGGGCCATTTGCTGCCGGTGCCCCAGCACCTGGCCTTTCGCATCCTCTATATGGTGGCCGGCACACTGGCCTGCGGCTTTGCCACCGGGGTTTACATCAGTGCAAAACTGGGTGCCGGGCCCAGAGACAGCCTGATGCTGGCCCTGCACCGCATCACCGGCCTGCGCATTGGAGCGGTGCGCACCGCAATGGAAGTGACGGTGGTTGTGGTGGGCTTTTTACTGGGGGGCCACTTTGGTGTGGGCACAATTTTTTTCTCGGTGACAATAGGCTGGGTAACGGAATTTTTCCTCAGCCTGTTTAGAAAGATAGCCCAGAGCGAGAGGTTTTCGGTCTTTAAGGAAAGATATCTTATCAAAGAGGTCTACGGCATTGAAAGGGGCTAGAAAAAGGAAAAAGACAGTCGAAAGGAAAGTATAAAGAAACTACCCGTCGGTTGCCAAAGGCCTGACAGGTAGTTTTTTCATCTTTAATATTGCAAACTGCCCTTTCTTCCCAAAAGGCAGGGCAAATGGCCAAAGACCAAAATATCTCCCAGGTAGCCGTAAAAGGCCCTTTCCCCGGCTTTAATTGGTCGGCCGCATACCGGGCAGGGGCTTTCCTCTTTGCAGGGTAGAATTATACCCTCTACCTCTTGCCCGTCAACCTTCACTGTGGCGTAATCTAACTTGCCCTTATAGGGTTCCATGGGTGAGCAGGCCGGGTGAAAATAATGGCGCGTTTTCTTGCCCTTATGGCGCAAACGATACTCCACCATGGGTGAGTAGGGCAAAATTTTCCCCTTGCATTTATGGCATTTTCGCGGCCGGGCAAAGGTATTTCTTAAACGGTAGCGGGTTTTGGCCGGTGCCATTCTGGCCTCCCTGTCCTTCCAGTAGCGGGCCGGATCCGGCTGGCTTTTAACCCACTTCTCAACCTGCCGGTAAAAGGTGCGGTAATCCCGGTCTTCTAACTTGAAATTTGCAGGCACGCCGGCTTCCACCAGCTGTTTATAAAAGGCCTCTTCGGCAGAGTGGTGGGCAATGCCGTCCATCTTGGCAGTTTCCCAGTTGTAGCCTTCCTTTTCTAACCACTGATGCAGCGTGTGAAAAATATTCCCTGAACATACCAGCACCCGGTCTGACTTGCTTACCCCAGCTTTTTTCATCAGCCCTATCATCAACCGGCAGGCCATTTCAGACATGCCAATATCCTCGTTCCAGGTTAAAGGAAGCTTTACGGAGTAAACCTCCTGCGGTTCTTCACTCACCAGCACCAGTACCTCAGAGAAAGCCCTGCATCCGCCGCCGGCATCCTCTATGTACCAAGTGCGCATTGTAATACCCCCAAACAATTTAGTCACAAAAGACATTATAACACAAAAAGGGCAGGTTAAGCGGCCAAGCGCAATAACCCACCCTAACTATTAAAGCATGTAAGTCTTACTCCAGCCTGATTATCATTGTATTTTCTTCTTCATTGTACTCCACCGGATAGGTTCCCTTAACAGTGATACCAAAATGATTTAAAAAATTTTTAGCATTGATTTTGCGGCGGGTAATTTTAAAACCTTCACCCTTATTAACTCCTTTAATGGCAATGATCTTATTTGCTTTATCATAACCAAGGATGGCATACTCACTGTTTAATTTATCAACTGCTAATTCACCCAGGGTTATATGGTTTTTGCTAATCATTGCATTATAGGAGTTGCGCGGGCTATACCATTCCATGTTAGACATTAAAAGGCCCCCTTATCCTGGCAGTTTTTCAAAATTATAACCATAAATTTACTTTTAGTCAAACATATATTTTAATAAAAATAACCTGCCGATTAATGACAGGTTATGTCACAATAACACCATCTTTATACTTAGGTACAAGTGAATATGTATTTAGTTGTGAACAATAAATTAAATCATCGGTCATGCCAAGTTGAACCAGTTTTTGGCCGTGCAGGGAATCATAAAGTGCATCTAAAGTGTTATCATTGTAATAGATAGCTAGACGATAGGCTGCCACGGCCATGTCATCAAGTATTATTAAATCTTGGCAATTACTATCAAGCGGTGTTTCTTCTTGGTATACACTGTTTGTTAACCGGCGCCTGGGGGCCAGTGACCTGCCCCTGTATTCCTTTACCCCCTTTATTTCTAATAACTCCTTAATTATCCACCCTGCTGCCAGTGTATCTTCCAGGGAAAACTTGCCCCGGGTACCGGCACAGGCTAGCAAAATATGGCCCTTAAAGGCCGCCAACTCTTGGGCCACCGCCCTGACGTTTAAAAGGCTGCCCATTAAAACATGGGCTGCCCTCTGCACAGCCAGCTCAATTGTGCCGGTGCCGTTGGTGGTGGTCAGGACCACCGTTTTTCCGCCCACCTTATCCGCAGTATACTCCAGGGGGGAGTTGCCCAGGTGAAAGCCCGGCAGCCTTACCGCCCCCCGCTCGCCCCCCAGCAGCACCTTGCCCTTGGCGGCGGCCAAGGCCCGGGCTTCCTCCACCTCTGCCACGGCAATTACCCCCCGGCAGCCGTTGGCAAGGGCGGTGGTAATGGTGGTGGTGGCCCGCAAAATATCCAGCACCACCGCCGTCTGATAGCTTTGTTGTAAGTCCTTTAACCCCGCTCGGGTTGAAACAAGAGATATCCTCATACTTGTATTATATTACATACCCCTATTATTTATGGCACCCTGCCAATAATTTCTGGTTAAGTTTCTAAACTTTGACAAAACAAGGCAGGACTTTCTCTAAGTAAAGTCGTATTTTCTTATTTAGTTGCAGTATAGCAAAAAAGTAGGGGGGTACGATGTAATCTTATGAACTTTATTGTGCCGTTTGGTTTACTGTTAGCATTTTTTTCGCTAATAATTGGTTTTACCCTGGAAGGAGGGAGCATAAGTGCACTTATTGCCCCTTCTGCGGCGATAATTGTATTTGGCGGAACCTTTGGGGCAACCATTGTTGCCTATAGCTTTAACGAAGTAAAGAACATTCCCAATCTCCTTAAGATGGTACTGGTAAAAAAGATACCGCCATACCATGAGGCCATAGATCAAATAGTGGAATTATCAGATAAGGCCAGGCGAGAGGGCCTCTTATATATAGACAACCAGTTAGATCAAATAGATGATCCCTTTTTGCGCAAAGCAATGCAATTGGTGGTGGATGGCACCGACCCTGAAATGGTGCGCAACATTTTAGAAACCGAGATGTATTCTGCCCACGAACGTCATGAGGTGGGCGCCAGCATATTTGAAAGTGCCGGCGGCTATTCACCCACCCTGGGTATTATCGGCACAGTGATGGGCCTGGTACACGTGCTGGGCAGCATAAGCGACCCCGATTCCTTGGGGCCGGCCATTGCCATGGCCTTTGCGGCTTGCTTGTACGGTGTTGCCGCGGCAAACATATTTTTCTTCCCGGTGGCCCACCGGCTGCAAAATTTAAGTAAACAGGAGCTAGTATTAAAGGAGCTGCAAATAGAAGGTGTGCTTTCATTACAAGCCGGATATAACCCGATGCTTATTCGTGAAAGATTAAATGCCTTTTTAAGGCATTCAAATCTCCAGCGCCGTGCTGATGAAGAGGAAGAATAAATATGAGTATTAGAAACCGTCGTCCTAAACCAAAAGCTGATAACAGTGCCCGCTGGCTAATCACCTATGCGGATATGATTACACTGCTAATGATATTTTTCATTGTTATGTACACCATGAGCCAGGTTGATGCCAAGCGTTTTGAGGCCATAGCCCAGTCCCTTAACAAGGCCATGGGCGGCAAGGGGGCTATACTGTATGATGCCGGTCCGGGCTTAACACCCGGCACCTTTGACCAGCTTGACCCTGCCACCGACATTAACGAGTTAGAAAGGTTAGAAACCCAAAGCCTGCTGGAGGTAAAGGAACAAATAGAAGCCTACCTGGCAGAGGCCGGCCTGCAAGACAGCGTGACAGTGGAACTTGAAGAGCGGGGCATTGTGGTAAGCTTCCAAGATGTGGTATTATTTCCTTTAGGGTCAGCCCAGCTGTCGCCGGAGGCATCAGAAATTATCGGCAAGGTGGGCAATATATTAACCCAGGTCAACAACTATATTCGGGTGGAAGGCCACACCGACAACCTGCCCATCAACACAGCGGTCTTTCCCTCCAACTGGGAACTGTCCGGCCAACGGGCCAGCCGGGTGGTGCGGGAGTTAATTGAACTGAACAATATTGCACCGGAGCGCCTTTCAGCCAGCGGCTATGGGGAATACCGGCCCCGCAGGCCCAATGACGTTGAAGAAAACCGCCGCTTTAACCGGCGGGTGGATATAGTGGTACTGAGGTTTAAGTTTGAAAATATCGAACCGGGTCAGATAATCAAAATAGACGAAGGGGTGATGCAAAATGAGCAGCCAAGGTAGAGAAGAAGAGCAAATTGTAGTCTTTCAACTACACAACCAAACCTACGGCATAGACATTACATCGGTGCGGGAGATTATCCGCATGGAAGAGATAACTGAAATACCCAACGCCCCCGATTTTTTAGAGGGCATAATTAATTTGCGAGGCGGCATTGTACCAATAATTGACCTGGGCAAACGCTTTGGGCTGGTGAGCGGCGAAAGAACAAGCCAAAGCCGCATCATCATTGTTCAGGTCAGCAATCAAATTTTTGGCATGATAGTTGATTCGGTGCAGGAGGTGCTGCGCGTACCGGCAAGTTCCATTGAACCCCCACCGCCCATGCTGGGTGGGGTCGACGCAGCCTACCTGCGGGGTGTTGCCCTATTGGAAGAACGGCTGGTAATACTGCTGGAACACAGCCGTATTTTGTTTGAAAAGGAGCAGCAGCAACTGGAAGAAGTAATTAACCAATAATCGGGAGGTAGCGCCTGTGTTTTCTGACATTGAGATTGGTGTCTTTTTGGATGAACTGGAAGAAAAACTGCAAATTATCAATGACAACCTGCTGGTGCTTGAAAGAGAGCCCGAAAACCAAGAGGTGCTGCAGGAAATTTTCCGGGCTGCACACACCATTAAGGGATCCTCTGGGGTGATGGGCTATGAAAAAATGGCCTCGCTCACCCATGAAATAGAAAACCTTTTTGATAAAATCCGCCAAGGCCAGGTAACGGTGGATTCAGAAATGATTAATATTCTTTTCGAAGCATCAGATGCCCTGCGCATGCTAAAGGATGAAATAACCGGCGACGGTGTAACGGTGGACGTTAGCGAGGTGGTGGCCAAGGTATCGGGCTGCCTGGGTGGACACTGCGACACCCCAAAACCGGAGTCCCAGGCACCGGAGGCCCCGGTGCCGGCCGATGGCGAATACCGGCATAGCTGGGTGCCCTTGGATGATGTGGTTGAATCGGTAATTAGAGAAGCGGAGCTAAAGGGCTATTGGGCCTTTCAGGTGGCCCTGGTACTGGATGAATCCTGCCAAATGAAAAATGTACGGGCCTTTTTGATTTTCGAAACGCTGCAGCAAATGGGTGAAATTATCAGAAGTGTTCCCGCGGCAGAGGATCTGCAAGAGGGCCGCTTTGACCGCGCCTTTGAAGTGATACTTCTCACCAGAGAAGACCAGGGCCAAATTTACAACACCCTGATGAGCATTGCTGAAGTGCATATGGTAGAGTTAAAACTAATAGCAGCCCTGCAAACCGCCGAAGGCCAAAAGGAGGCCGGCCCGGCCCCGTCAGGCCAAGAGGGCAAGGCAGAAACCGCTGAAGAAAAAACCGCCCCGACCAAAGAGCGGGGCAGTGCCAGGGTGGTTAAAACGGTGCGGGTGGATGTGCAAAAGCTGGATACTTTGATGAACCTGGTGGGCGAACTGGTGATAGACCGCACCAGGTTAAGCCGCTTTGCGGAAATATTTGAAAGCCAGTACCGCTCCGACGAACTGGCGGAATCCATAAATGAAATAGCAAACCACCTTGGCCAGGTTACCTCTGACCTGCAGGAGCAAATTATGAAGGCCCGCATGCTACCGGTATCTCAAATCTTTAACCGCTTCCCGCGGATGGTGAGGGATACCGCCCAAAAGCTGGGCAAAGAAATAGATTTTATTGTGGAGGGCAAAGAAACTGAACTTGACCGCAACGTAATTGAAATGATAGGTGACCCCTTAATTCACCTCATTAGAAATGCCATCGATCATGGCATAGAGACCCCGGAAGAGCGGATAAGGAAAGGCAAGCCCAGGGCCGGCAGGTTGGAGCTAAAGGCCTCTTACCATGAAAGCCATATCGTTATTACCATTGAAGACGACGGCAAAGGTATTGATGTAAATAAAATCCGGCAAAGGGCAGTGGACTTGGGATTATACGACCGGGAAGGGGCTGCCCGCCTCAGCGACCGCGAAGTGCTGGATTTAATCTTCAGACCGGGCTTCTCCACCGCTTCTTCGGTGAGCGACCTCTCGGGCCGCGGTGTGGGCATGGATGTGGTGCGCACTGCCATAGAGCAAATTAACGGCATGGTGGATTTGGATACCAAACTGGGTGAAGGCAGTAAGTTTACCATCAGCCTGCCCCTGACCCTGGCCATCATCCGTTCCCTGATGGTCAGCTTAGATGATCAGGTTTACGCCTTCCCCCTTTCCAATGTGCAGGAGACGCTGCGCATCAACGCCGACGAAATTCGCCGCATTGGCAACAACGAAGTGATTGTGGTGCGGGAACGCATATTGCCCCTGCTGCGCCTATCTGAGTTCTTTGGCATGGGCAGCAGCGAAGCCGACAAGCTCTATGTGGTCATCGTTGCCTCCGCAGAAAGGCGGGTGGCAGTGGTGGTGGACAGATTGCTGGGCGAACAGGAAATTGTCATCAAGTCCTTGGGTGAATACCTGGGCGACGTGGTAGGCCTGTCGGGGGCCACCATTTTAGGCGACGGCCAGGTGGCCCTTATTGTCGATGCCCGGGGCATTGTTAAAGAAGCGGGCATAGTAGAGGATGTGCAATATGCCGGTTAAGGTACTGGTGGTGGATGACTCGCTGCTCATTAGGCGGCTGGTCACCCGCATGCTGGAAGAAGAAAAGGATATTCAGGTGATTGGCCAGGCGGCAGACGGCCTGGAAGCCATTGAAATGATTAAAAAACTAAAGCCCCAGGTGGTGACCATGGATGTGGAAATGCCCAAGCTGGACGGCATTGCCACCCTGCGCCGGGTAATGAGAGAATGCCCGGTGCCGGTAATTATGCTCAGTGCATACACCACCGCAGGGGCCAGGGCCACCATGGAGGCACTGGCCTTGGGGGCAGTGGACTTTGTGGGCAAACCCATGAAGCCCGGGCAGCTGGGCCCCATGATAGCGGACCTAAAGGCAAAAATAAGGGTGGCCGCCGGTGTTTCACTGGGCAAGGTGGCGGCCCGCCCCGCCGCCCCGCCAAAGCCCCCGGCGCCGGCCCCGGCCCCCGGGTTCAGGGCTAAGGACTGGCCCAGAACGGCAGCGGGCAAAATAGAGCTGGTGGTAATTGGCTGCTCCACCGGTGGCCCGGCGGCATTGCAAAACATCATCCCCCGGCTGCCGGCCAACCTGCCTGTGGGTGTGGTGGTGGTACAGCATATCCCGGTGGGTTTTTCTAAATCCCTGTCCGAACACTTAAACCGCAAAAGTGCGGTGGAAGTAATCCACGGCCACACCGGGGACGAGGTGCGCCCGGGCAGGGTAATAGTGGCCCCGGCGGGCTGCGAGACCCACTTTATAAAAAGCGGCGGCAAAGTTACCGTTAAACTGGAAAAATGCAACCAACCCATTCCCCCGGCCACCTTCCGCCCCTCGGTGGATCAAGTTATGACTGCAGCCACCAAAATATACAAGGGCAACCTCTTGGGCGTATTACTCACCGGCATGGGCCGGGACGGCGCCCAAGGAATGCTGGAAATAAGAAAGCTGGGCGGCCGCACCATAGCCCAAGACGAGGCCAGCTGCGTGGTGTACGGCATGCCCAAGGCAGCCATAGACCTGGGTGCAGCCGAAAAAATATCCCCATTGAACAAAATCGCCCAAGAAATTCTCGATTTGCTATAAAGTTCACAGCCGGTCAGTCGAATATAATAATAAGTGGTATTGTGCTACATTGATGGTTTTCCGTAGGGGTTTATTTATCAAACCCCAATGCAAACGCAGCCCTATTGTAGGGAACGGTCTGTGACCGTTCCGCTGGGTTCGATTCATCGAACCCTGAACACAAACATTACACCACTTGAAAATCGAACCGGAGGTGGGTGAACAATGAAAATCACCCCAATAAACCAAATAAACATATACTCAAACCAAGCCAAAAAGAACAACATCAACAAAAACCAAAAAACAACAATCCAGGGCGATAGCCTCGAAATATCCCAAACCGCCCGGGAAACCAGCAAATACAATGCAGAACTGAAAAAACTGCCCCAAATAAGGGAAGAAAAGATACAAACCCTAAAAGAAAGCATTAAAAAGGGAACTTACCAACCCTCTGCCGAAAAGATCGCAGAGGAAATGATAAATGAAAGGCGCCTGGATGAATTAGTCTAAGGAGTGATCCAATGGAGCCTCTTTTTTTTGAACTAACTAAAATACTAAAACAACAGCGGGATGTGGCCAAAGAAATACTGGCCTCAACCCAAGAGCAAAACACCGCCCTGCGCCAAAACGACCTGCCGGGGCTAAACGAAGCTATAAAACAGCTGACCAAACACACCATGCAGATGGCCCAACTGGACCCCAAACGGGAAGAAGTCCAAGTGAAACTGGAAAAAACACTGGGGCTAAAACCGGGGGCAACCATCAGCCAAATGTTGCCCCACGCACCGGCGGCGGTACAAAAAGAACTAAAAGAACTGCAGCAGGAAATAAAAGAGCACTTTGACCAACTACAAGAACTGAACCAATTTAACAAGGTGCTCACCAACAGGGCACTGCAAGTAAACACCGCCCTGCTAAAAATACTTAACCCAGGCAGCGGCCCAACCTACCACTCCGGCGGCAAAGTAACCAAAGAAGAAAACAAGCTGGAAATGCTAAACAAAACAGTTTAGGAAGATAAATGCTCGTAGGGGTTTGATTCATCAAACCCAAAATACACGGGTACTTGGGTTGCCTGGTTTTTGTAGGGAACGGTCTGTGACCGTACCGCTGCGTTCATTCAGCAAACCCAACGTAACCCTAACTGTAGGAAACGGCCCCTGTGCCGTTCCGCTGACTGCAACAAACGAAAGTGGTGAAACAAATGGCAGGCACATTTTTTGGTATAGAAACCGCCCGCAGGGGCTTACAGGTACATCAAAAGGCACTAAATATCACCGGCCACAACCTGGCTAACGCCAGCACCCCCGGTTACTCCCGGCAGCAGGTGATGATGAATGCCACCTCGCCCTATGCCGTACCGGGCATCAACAGCAGCGTAACCCCCGGCCAACTGGGCACCGGGGTAGGTATAGACAGCATCCGCCGGGTGAGGGATGAATATTTAGATAACAGCGTGCGCCAGTCGGTGACGGCAAACCACTACTGGGAAGACCAAATTAGCTTTCTCCAGCGGGCTGAGGCAGCCTTTGCCGAACCTGCAGTTGAAGGCATAGGCGATCGCATTACTGAATTTTTCAAAGCCTGGATGAACCTAAACAACAACCCACAAGATTCCGGCGCCAAAGCGGTGGTGGTGGAACTGGGCAGCGAATTGGCCACCATGATATCATCCACCTACAAACAGCTGGACGACGTGGAGAAAAGCATAGCTGATATTAATGGTCCAACAGTAAACGGTGCACTGGCAGACCAGGTAAATAGAGTTAATGAATTGTTAAAACAACTGAAAGATCTGGATACATCTATCAAGAAAGTAATCCGAGTTGGCCAACAGCCCAACGACCTGCTGGACAAACGGGACCAAATTTTAGAAGAACTGAGCCAGTTTGGCCCGGTAAAGGTAGATTTTGAAACGGTGGGCGTTAACCTGGGCGGTATATCAAAACTTGAATTTCACGGTCAGAATATAGATTTAAATGATTCTCTCGAGCTATTTAACTTAGAAGCAAGACAAGTAGTTGATGTTGATGGCAACGTCAGTGACGAAATAGTTTTGCGTTATGGCAGTGATGATGTTATTAATCTAACAGCCAATTGTAATGACGCCAACACCGGCGGGTCTCTCTTAGGTTTAGAAAAGGCCAGGCAAAACTTAATTGAGTATAAAGATATGCTTGACAAGCTGGCTACGGCCATGGCCGACAACATAGGTGAAGTAGGAAAATCTGATCCTGATTCTGCCCTTGACATACCATTTTTCACCGGAGAATTGAAAGACGGTAACTTTAAAGTTGACGACCGTCTGATAGACACACCGGCCTTAATTGACGGAACAATGGCCGGGGATATAGCGGCCCTAAGGGATGAGAAGTTAATTGATGATAGTACCCTTGAACAGCATTACGGCCTACTTATTACCAAAGTAGGTGCCAGTGTAGACAGTGCCGACAGCATGGCCGGCAACCAGGCGGCCATCACCAAACAAATCACCGCCCTAAGGGATTCGGTATCCGGTGTGGCGGTGGACGAAGAATTAACTTTAATGCTCCAGTACCAATACGGTTTTCAGGCCTCGGCCCGCATGATAAACACCCTAGACGGTATGTTGGATGTAATTATTAACCGCTTGTTCTAGAATGGGGGAGTATAAAAAAATGAGAATAACTAACACATACTTTGCCAACCAGGTGCTAAGGGGCATTCAGGGCAACCTGGGCAAGCTGGCCCGCAGTCAAGAACAGCTGGCCACCGGAAAAAGAATACTGCGCCTCAGCGATGACCCCAAAGTGATGAGCGAGTTTATGAAAATTAAGTCCACCATGTCCTATAACGAGCAGTACAAAAGGAACATAGACGACGGATTAAGTTACCTTGAAATGGGCGACACCTCCATGGGGACCATAGTTGATGTTTTGGCAAAGGCCAACGAGTATACCATTCAGGCGGCCAACGACACATATAATGCCGAACAGCGGCAAGTAATTGCGGAACAAATAGATAAATTAATAGACCAGGTGGTAGACCTGGCCAACTCCACAGTGGGCGGCAAATATATTTATGCCGGTACAAAAAACGACTACCCCCCCTTTAAACGGGAAGGGGATAAGATTATTTACCTTGGTAATACCGACCAAATAAAGCGGGAAGTGGCTGCAGCTACCAGCTACCGCATTGATGCACCGGGTATTACCTACGACCCCAGTGATCCAGATGGCCCTGTGGGCGTCTTTGGTGAAGCTATTGACTTTGACGAAGATGACGGCAGCTATGTTGTCTATGATCCTGATGCCGACCCCAAGGGAGATGGGATATTTGAGGTTCTATTTGCACTGCGGGATCGGTTGAATGCCGATGATTCCGATGGTTTGCAAGACAGTATCGGTGAACTGCAGCAGGTAAGCGACCATATACTTCGCCACCGTGTGGCGGTGGGCGCCCGTTTCCAGCACTTTGAATCCTTAAAAATACAGTTGATGGATCAAGATGTTAACCTTGCCCAGAGTTTGGATAATGTTGAAGCGGCAGACATGGCCCGGCTATCCATCGAATACAGCCAATACCAGTTATCCTACAATGCTTCTCTTGCGGTGGGCGCCAACATCATGCAGACCAGTCTGCTCGACTTCTTAAGATAAAAGTAATTTTAACCCTTTGGGGCCCAAATTCATCGGGCCCAATAGGAGAGATCTTCCATGAAAATAGGTGCCGGCGGTCTACAGTCAAAACTGGCCCACGAGGGTCTTACCATACGCCAGCTTGACCCTGCCAGGGCCAATAAAGGATTAGACCAGCAGCGGATGCAAAACCCCAGCCTGGCGCAAAAGCCAATTAATGCCGACCAGCTCTTTAAAGCGCTGGCCCGGTTAAATCAGGCTGCCCAAATGTTTAACTACCCCTTAATCTTTAAACTGGTGAGGGATAAAGAGGGCAGGCAAAAGGTAAGGGTAAAAAACAAAAAGACCGGTGAAAGCCAAGACCTGGAACCGGAAGAAGCCGTCAAGTTTTCCTTTGAAACAGAACACACCGCAGGTAAAAAATTCGATGACTACGCCTAAACCGCAAAGAACTGCGGTTTTGTTTTTATCCAAAATCATGTATTATCAACTTATAAATAAGATGCAGAAATGTAGGGAAGGGCGCCCCGCCCTTCCGCCCCCCCATAGGTTGTAATTTTTATGTAGGGGCTCGATTCATTGAGCCCAAATAGAAAGCGAGCTGATTACATCATGCCAAACAAAATAACCTTCAAATCCGGCCTGCCCGGCCTGCCCGAAGAACTTAAAGAATTCCAACTGCTGGCGGTGGAAGAAAACTCCCCCTTCTACTTGCTCCAGTCCACCACAGAAAAAGAAATATGCTTCATCTTAATTAACCCCTTCCCTGTCTTTCCTGACTATGAATTTGACCTGCCCCCGGAGGAGAAAAATAAACTGGAAATAAAGGCGCCCCAGGATCTGGCGGTGTTCTGTATTGTTAACGCCGCCCGGGGGTTAAAAAATGCCACCGTTAACCTATTGGCACCGGTGGTTATCAACACCGCAAAAGGGCTGGCCCGCCAAGTTGTACTGCAGGGTGAAGGCTACTCCCTTCGTCAACCGCTGCCGGCCGCCGAAAGCCAGGGGGAGGAATAAGCCATGCTGATACTATCCAGAAAAAAAGGCGAGTCCATACATATCGGCAATAACATTAAAGTAGTGGTGGTAGATGTGCAAAATGACCAAGTGCGCCTAGGCATAGAGGCCCCTGCGGATGTGGATATTTACCGTTCAGAAATCTATCATTCCATTCAAAAGGAGAACTTAAAGGCCCTAGTAAATCAAAATATTTTTAAGAAGAAATAAAATTTGTAGTTTTAGCACTAAAGTTTTGTGACCAATTAACGATATATTTATTAAGCAAAGATTTCTTCATACCGGCCGGATGAGGAATTGCTTTTTGGCAGAAGGGATGCTGCCAGTATACAAACCAAGGAGGTAAAACAATGAGAATTAACAACAACATTATGGCCTTAAATGCCCACAGGCAGTTGGGTATGAACCAAACCAACGCATCGAAGTCTATGGAGAAACTCTCTTCGGGCTTCAGAATCAACCGTGCCGGGGATGACGCAGCAGGTTTAGCAATCTCTGAAAAAATGAGAGGGCAAATTCGTGGTTTGAAACAGGCACAAAGAAATGCCCAAGACGGTATCAGCTTGATTCAAACTGCCGAAGGTGCACTCAATGAGACCCATGCTATTCTGCAAAGAATGCGGGAGCTAGCGACCCAGTCAGCTACTGACACCAACACCGAAGTTGATCGTGGCGAGATCCAAAAAGAAATCGATCAGCTTGCAGCTGAAATCACACGAATTGCTGATACAACTGAGTTTAACACCCAGAATCTTTTAGGTGGGGAATTCAAAGCTAAATTCCATATTGGTGCTAATAAAGGGCAGAACGTTGATTTGGCTATCAATGCAATGGATGCTGATGCACTGAAAGTACAGGGAGAGGCTTATACTGTAGATAGCGGTATTGATGGTCTGCAGTTTTTGAACAGAACCGGTGAAGGATTCGAATTTGAGGTTGTATTAAATACTGAAGACGGGAAAGGAACGTTTGCTGAGATAGATGAAGCTAGTGGGAAAATCACCGTTACTTTAAACACAAAAGATAGCGCTAGCGCTTCCGATGCTACTCTGGCCGACGTAAAAGCTGCTCTAGAGAGTGTAGCTGGAGAGGCTGGTTTCCAACTTGTTGTAGCCGACGATTTTGATGGGGAGGCAGAAGCAGAAACCGTTAGTAGTACTACTCTAACTTTTGAGATTGATGAGGATGCCAGTAAGAGCGTTGGAATCAACGTATCTTCACAAACTGCCGCTGATGCCGCAATTACGACAATCAACGATGCTCTCGAAACCGTTTCCGCTGAACGCTCCAAGCTCGGTGCTATGCAGAACCGCCTAGAGCACACCATTGCTAACCTCGGCACCTCTGCAGAGAACCTCCAAGCTGCTGAGTCTCGGATCCGTGATCTCGACATGGCTGAAGAGATTATGGCATTCACCAAGAACAACATTCTCCAGCAGGCTGCAACCGCTATGTTGGCTCAAGCTAATATGGCACCTCAATCTGTACTGCAGTTGCTTGGATAATATCTTTCATAGTAATGTAACCCCGGGCGCAAGCCCGGGGTCGTTTATTATTGCTGACAACTAACTTATTAGTTATAAAAGGATTTTGATGAAAAATGAAAAATAATTGGTTAGTTAGGGAAACGTGGTAATAATCGGCAATATATATTTGACAGTGGTAAAAGTTACTTGTTATAAGGTTGCTAAGAAATTTATGTTGAGGTCAGGTATAAAGCTATACCTGTTTATGAGCCAGAATGAGCGAAGTATTATTAATCATCAGGTAAAGGTGAGATTGCAAAGTATTAATTTATCAAACGGTTAATATTTATAAGTTGGCGAAGACCTTATCGAAGAGAAACCACTAATTTTGGCTTCTTTAGTTATGGGTACACAAAATAAGCCAAATAAAGATACAGAGAATGAAATTTTCTTATCAAATGGTTTTGGATTAATAAGGTTTGGGTAGTTATATAATGAATTGTCCCATGTTGCAAATATTGGTGCCTGGTGCTTTTGCGATGCCAGGCACCTAACTTATTAATTTATCTGAAGGATTTGAGAAATGGTACTTGGTTAGCTAGGGAATACTTGTTAAAATAAGTATGGGGTGCCAAAGGCCAAGAACGTATTGATAATGAAGTAATTGATAAATTTACTTATTTGAGGGTGGAATTTTGCATGAAAATAAATATCAATATGTTGCAACACAAATCTGCAGATATTGTTAAGGCTAAAAATATATTAGAGCAATACGGCAGCTTAACGTTAGGTAATTTTTTGGCTGACGAAACGGTGGTTTCTGCTGCCAAGTATCAGCTTATTGTAGCCATAGAAGCCGCACAAAATATATGTAATCATCTGGTGGCCCGGCTGGCAAGGCGTGCTCCTGTAAGCTATAGTGATTGTTATGTTATTTTGCGGGATGAAGGTTTAATTGATGAGCAATTGGCAGAAAGTTTGTCTAAGATGGCAAAGTTCCGAAACTTGTTGGTGCATAGGTATGGTAATATTGATGATGAAATAGTATATGATATTATTAAGTCTGGAAATTTAAACAATTTAACAACTTTTCTTTCATTGGTGAACAAACTGGTGGAGAAGGGGTATTAAATGAAACAAGAGATTAATATAATTAAGGCTGAACTGGAGCGTTTTTTTAAAGATGACACAAGGGTAGTTTTTGCTTACTTGCACGGTTCTATATTACATGATGTGGATAGTTATAACGACTTAGATGTAGCTATTTATATTGACGAAGATTTCGTTGATACTAAAAAGACATATGATTTAGAAATTGACTTGTCATTGGAATTGGAAAAGATCTTTCGTAAACCTGTAGATGTTAAGATTTTAAACAATGTTTTTACTGGCTTTGCCTATCATGCTACATCCGGGCTGCTGGTTTACTGCCGGGATGAACTTTGTCGATACAATTTTCTAGAGAAAACCTGGCAGCTGTATTTTGATTTTCAGCCCCATGTAAAGGCTTATTTAAAAGATCTGGTGACAGGCACCTAACTTATTTGCTACCTGTAAAATGCAGGTAGTTTTTTATTGCTGCATCTAAAGATTTGCCCCCGTTTGCCGATAGGTAATATAAGAGTATTTCCTTTGATAGAAGGGCGGAATAAATTATGTATATGCGTTTTGGCGGTATTGCCTCTGGTTTAGACACCCATCAAATAGTTACAGATTTAATGCGGGCTGAGCGGATGAAGGTTGATTCGCTGCTGCAGAAAAAGCAGGTGCTTGAATGGCAGCGGGAGGAAATTAGAGGGGTTAACAATAAGCTGCGGGTGCTGCGCGATCTTTCCTTTGACATGCGTCTAGAGCGCACCTACAGCAGCTACCGGGCTTCTTCAACTAACGACACCGTACTCACCGCCAAGGGTGGGGCAAACTCTTTAGAAGGTACCTATAATATCAGCGTTAAACAGCTGGCCGCCACCGCCTCTGCCCAGAGCAGTGAGGCCATTGGCCTGCAGGGTAACACTACGGCTAAAATAGCAGATTTCTTTGGTTATGAAGAAAACTTTAAACTCAATATTACCCTTGGCAGCGGAGAAGCTGCCAGAACGGCGGAAATTGATGTGAATGTGAATGCCGATAACATTCATACCATTGTTAATAAAATAAATAATTTGCGGGATGCAGACGGCAAAAGTTTTGGCATACGGGCCCATTACGACGAGACCCTGGACAGGATTTTTATTCAGTCGGTGGCCACCGGTGAAAGTCAGCAGATTAAGATTACTGATAACACCGGAGAAGTTTTTGGAGAAGGTGTGGAAGAAAACAGTTTCCTTAAAAAGCTTAATCTTACAGAAGCCCTGTATAGTGAAGGCGGCGTTAAAGGTCAAGACGCTAAGATTATTATGCAGATGGGCTCCGGTGAAGGCGTGGAGTATTCCTTTGCCAATAACAACATCAATATTCTGGGCATGTCCTTAAACCTGCGGGGTACCGGCGAAACCACCGTGACGGTGGCCAGGGATACCGAAGCGATGTTTGAAAACATTGTTAATTTTATCAATAAGTACAATGAAACAGTGGAAGGCTTAAATGCTAAGCTACTGGAACAGCGCTATGCCGATTACCCGCCCCTTACCGATACCATGCGGGAGCAGTTGACCGATAAGGAAATTGAACAGTGGGAAGAAAAGGCCAGAAGCGGTATGCTGCGCCGGGATCCCATGCTGTCTAGCATCTTAACAAAACTGCGCAGCACTGTGGGCGGAGTGGTTAGTGATGTGACCGGTAACGAAGGTTACGACCGCTTGTCGGCCATTGGCATTACCACCACCGCCAACTATATGTCAGCCACCCTGGTAATTAATGAAGACAAACTGCGGGAAGCTATTCAGAAGGATCCGGACGGGGTAATGGAGCTGTTCCGCAAAGACGGTCAAAGCACCGAAGAAATGGGTATTGCCCGCCGGCTGTCTGCCGAGCTTGACCGCGGCATTGAAATGATAAGGGAAAGGGCGGGCAGTGCCGATAATTTGGCAGACCAAAGTTTTATGAGTGAGGCCATCCGCCGGGTGGAAGATGACATCAACCGCTGGGAAGAGCGCCTAGCCAGAATAGAAGATCGCTATTGGCGGCAGTTTACCGCCATGGAAAAAGTGGTTGCCCAATTGAATGAGCAGAGCATGTGGCTGATGCAGCAATTTGGCGGCGGAATGTTATTTTAGTGAAATGTCTTATTAGATGGGAGGTATAAATAAATGCAGGCACCAAATCCTTATGCCCAGTACCAGCAAAATGCAGTAAACAGTGCTGATCCGGGCCAGCTGACCCTGATGCTCTACAACGGAGCCCTAAAGTTTAATAAACAGGCCATGGTTCAGTTGGAAGCAAAAAACATCGAGCAGACCAACTACTATATTCAGCGGGTACAGGACATTATCACCGAGCTGATGGTCTCATTGAACCAGGAATATGAAATATCTAAAAACCTCTTAAGCCTCTATGACTACATCAATCGCCGGCTGGTAGATGCCAACGTAAAAAAGGATATGGCAATATTAGAAGAGGTACAGGGTATGCTGGAAGAATTGCGCAACACCTGGGCGGAAGCCTTAAAACAGGTAAAAATAAGCCGGGCTGTGGGCACTTAAATGACGGTACAAAGTTTATTGGCAAAACTTCTGGAACTGATCAAGCAGAAGGAAAAGTTAATGGCAGAAATACTGCAGCTGAGCAATAAAATGGCCGGCAACATAGAAGACTGGGAAGAATTTAACCGGCTTTTAAATGTCAGACAGCAGTATATTGAAAAAATAGACCAGTTGGACCGGCAGATGCAAAGGCTGCAGCAAATGATTAAAGACCAGGCCGGGGTGGGTGACTGGCCGGGGTTGAAAAAGCTGCACCCCCAAAGGGCAAGTGCCATCGAGGCTGTGCAGAGCAACATTGGCCAAATGGCCTTAAAGGCCAAAGAACTTACCGACCAGGCCGGCCGGCTGGCCAAGCAGAGGATGAATGAGCTGAAGCAAAAGATGCAGAATATGCAGGCAAGCAAGGCCGGAATGGCAGCCTACAGGAAAAAGGGTGCCCAGCATGACGGTTACTTTATAGATAAGAAGAAATAGTGGGGAAGTGAGTATGATGAAGGTACAAAGTTTAGACCCCTTGGTGCAAACCCATCGGTTAGATAATCGGGTACATAGCCAAGCCGGCGCCGACAATCGTTGGGAAAAGGCCTATTTTGAAAAGGAACAAGAGAGAGAAAGAACAAATGAACGGGAGCATTTCAGCCGGGATGTTTTGGAAAAGGCTGTTGAACAGGCCAATGAAACCATGCTTATATATAACAGAGGATTAAGCTTTCAGCTTCACGAAGAGAGCGGCCAGTGGATGGTCTCGGTTATCAACAAGGACACCGATGAGGTGATAAGGGAGATACCGCCGGAATGGCTCCTGGACATGGTGGCTCATTTTAAAGACATGGTTGGTATAATGGTGGATGAAATTGTGTAAAAGGGAGTGCAGTCACTTTCTTTTATTTTTCTGACGGTGGGGGGGATACCATGAAGAGGCGTGTTATTATAACAACTGCCGCTCTTATTATCATGTTATTTGCCGCTTTACTTAGCGGATGTCAAAAAACAAGCCAGGAACCCAGCTTTACCTTGGATAACTACCCCAAGGTAGACGGTTCCACGGTTACCATTCCTCTGTCTGAGGCCGTTGCCGCAAGGCTTACGGCACTTAGCCCGGAAGAAGTTAGGCCACATATCCTGCATAATAAAACCCATCAGGCCTATGTCAACCTGATCAATAAAGAGGCAGATCTTATTTTTGTGACCGGCCCTTCGGAAGAAGAACTGGCTCTGGCTGAAGAAAAGGGAGTTGGCTTGGAGCTCATACCCATTGTCAGCGAAGCCTTTGTATTCTTAACCCATGCCCATAATCCGGTTCAGGGCTTAAGCCTGGATGAAATCAGGCGTATTTACACCGGGGATATAACCAACTGGTCCCAGGTGGGGGGCCCCGACCTGCCCATTGTGGCTTACCAGCGGCCGGTTAATTCCGGCAGCCAAACGGGTTTTTTGGACTTGGTGCTGCAGGGGCTTACCCCCATGGAAGCTCCAACTGAAAGAATAGTGGCCGATATGGGAGGCCTGATCGATGCGGTTGCCGCCTATGAAAACGGTCCCCATGCCCTGGGTTATTCCTACTACTATTTTGTTGTGGACATGTGGGGCAATGAAAATGTCAAGTTATTAGAAATTAACGGGGTTTATCCCGACCGGGAAACCATCCGCACCGGGGACTACCCTGTTACAACCGCCTATTATGCCGTTATAAGGGACGATGAACCGGAGGGGAGCCCGGCAAGGCAAGTGATTGCCTGGATATTGTCGGAAGAGGGGCAAAGGCTGGCCGAGGAGACCGGTTATGTTAAGATCAAGTAGTCAATTGGTAAGCACCCTTTTACTGGCCTTAATTTTTCTGGTGGGCTGCGGTGCCGGAGGGGAGAAGCCTGACCAGGGGAGAAAGGCAATTTATGCCCCTGTGGAGGTCCACCATGTTGTGGAAAACCCCCTTGAAATTATTGATATAAGGGTATCTGAGGATGAAAACCAGAGCTGGACTTATTTTCAAATCAGCGGTTTGCGCGATCAAGGGGTGGAGGATAAGGTCAACGGGGCTATTGAGTCCCTCTTTAAGAAGATGGTTCCCTATGCCACAGGGGAGAAGCTGCTGCCCTATCGGGGGGCGGAGTCTGCCCTCCAAGGGAGCAGGGAAGTGCTTGACGGTGTAATATGGGTAATGCCGCAATTTAACTGCAACAATGTCCTTTCTGTCATGGCTTATGTGATGGTGACCTACGACAACCCCAACCCTGGGCCGGATCATTTCCTTGCCCTTGAAAGCTTAAATTTCGATCTTAATACCGGTGAAACTTTTTCAATAACCGATGTATTTACCGATGATGCAGACGGCCTCGGGATTGCCAATGAAGCCATAGCCGATGAGATTAAGCGCAGAAACACTGCCTCTGATATTTACAGCGACTTTGCTTTGGCGGCCCCATTTAAGGGTATTGGCCGGGATCAAAAGTTTTACCTGGCCTATGACGGCCTTAGAATTGTCATTGATTATAATAACCCTGAGTTTGATGTGGGTTTTTCTTATATTGAGGTGGCGGTGCCCTTTTATGGCCCCGACGGATATATGGCCATTACCGAACGTTTTTATGATAAGGACCGGTCTATTTTTGTTAATGAGCATGTCACCAAACGGTTTTTAGAGGACAATTACAGAAATTTCAGCTCTGAAAGGGATTCTTACCGGGAGAACGGTGCAGAGTGGATCATATACCTGGCCCGCCCCAAAGATTTGCCGGAAGGATTTAATGAGCCAGTGGATGCCTTGCGGCTTGACAGGGGAGGAAGGGCGGCCTTTTCAGAGCGGGGCTTGGCTGTATCCCTTGTGGAGCAAAATATTTATGTCCACCGTATTGGGCCCTATGTAAACATTAGCAGTTACCTGCATATCATTACCGATGCCAATGAAAGCCTGTGGGAGGAAACCTATTGTACTTATACTGAAGCCGGCAAGCCACTGGAGATAAAAGACTTGTTTGTAGATGGCTATGATTACCATGGTTTAATCAATGACACTGTCCAGGGGGTCCTTAAAGAATATGGTCCAGCCCGGGACCTTGACATTGAAGTTTTACCGGAGGACTGGACCTTTAAACTGGATGAGACAGGTATTTCTTTTATTACCAAACCCTATGAGTGGTCTTTTAACAGTAAGCATCCCCTTAGCTTCCATATTTCTTATGGGGAGATTGGCTATGATAATTTAAAAGCATTCGTGGATTAGTAAAGGCGGATAACCCTATCCGCCTATTTTGTTTCCTTTTTCATTTTTTCGCGTATATCCTGCCACTGATCCCGGGCCTTGTTAACTATTGCCGGGTAGGTGTGGTGCTGCGGATGCATTACCAGGCGGCTAAACCACTGAATTGAGTTTTTGGGGTCCCCCAGCCGGTTATATAGTTCACCGATTACATACATCATTTGCAGTTCATTTTTACTGTCAAAGGATTCGCGGGAGAAAGCTTCCTGGTAGTTTTCCAAAGCCGGTTTTAGGTGCTGCTGTTCCTGGGCAGGGTCCTCTTGATAGCGGTACAGCCAGGCCAGGCGCAGGTGAAGTCGGGCCAGCACCGATTTTTTACTGCCGCAGGCAGTCTGGCATTTTATGGCCCGCAGATAGCATTCTTTGGCCATGTTGAGGTCGCGCACCGTGCAAAAATCTTTTTTGGGCAGGGCAGCCAGCAATTTCTCAACTTCCCCCTGGGCCACTGGGTTGAGCGCCTCATTGGCATCTTCAAGGTAGGCATAATTGCACTTGGGGCAGACAATAACCTCGTAGTAGAGCGGGTTGATGCCGATGTAGTGATTGCAAAAATCGCTGTCTGTTTTCTCAATGTTAATATACCTGGACAAGACCCGGGGGGTGGTGAACCTGTGCTCGCACAGGGGGCACTCTTGTTTATGGTCGTAAAGCATTTTAGCCATTTCGGCCGCCTGCTGTTCAGTAAAGGCAAAGTCACCGCTGATAAGATCTGCGGGGATATTTATCAAATCCGGTGTATCCTCTTCTAAGTCTGCCGGCTGACTGACAATTAATTCAGCTAGCTTGAGGTATAAATGTCTGAGGTGTTCAGCCATTATCTTCATGAAGTTATAGGCCACGTTGTTGTTTTGCTGGTCCAAGACCATAAAAACATCGATGGGTATGGTAAAGAGTATTGTTTTGTCATGGGCCCTGGCGGTCACCGGCTGGCTGCCGGCACCGTTAAATAAATTTAACTCACCGAAGAAATCTCCGGCCTCTAAAACTTCCAATTCCACTTCCTTATCCCGGTGCTGTTTAAGTATAGTTACGCTGCCCATGGCAATTATATATAGGTGTTCGGATTTATCACCTTCCCTAAAAACCTCCCTTTGTTGCGGAAAACTCAATAGGTCGGTGTAGTCAGCAATGGTTTTCAGTGTAAATTCAGGAAAATCCTTAAACAGCCTTGACCGTTTTAAAATTTGCATGCGTACATTGGTTTCCATATCATACTCCTCAACTGTTAAATATTGTCGAAAAATATCCTAATAATATATATATCGGACGCTATGATTCAAACCTATAGACTAAAGTGCCAATTTAATTAGATTTTGTAAAAAAACATTGATACAAATAGCGAAATACTGTTTTGTTCTAGTAGAATGTGTTATTATGTAGAATCGAGGAAGGTGAAATCAAGTGTTTACCCAAAAAGACAAAGAATCTCTATTAATGCTGCTTGATGGCGGTAAAATACATATGGGAGAGCAAGTGAAAATTTTTGAGGAGGCCTTTGCCCGGCATATGGGGGTTAAAAATGCAGTGGCTGTTTCCAGCGGAGCAGGGGGCATGCACATAGCGCTTTTGGCTGCCGCAGTGGGCCCCAAGGAAGAGGTAATTGTGCCCCCCTTGGCACCGGTGGCTGGCCCCAATGCTGTTTTTTATCAGGGAGCGGTGAATATCTTTGCCGATGTGGATGCCGCAACCGGCAACGTGGATCCTAAGGATGTGCTGGCTAGAATTAACTCCGGCACCAAGGCGATAATCTTGCATCACTACGGCGGACAACCCTGTGATTTACAGCCGGTGCTGGATGAATTAAAAGATAAGGATGTGCCGGTGATAGTTGATGCCACCCACAGCATTGGGGCCAGCTATCATCAACAGTCGGTGGCCGGGCTGGGTGATATGGTGGTCTTTGACTTTGGCCCGGGCAACCAGATTTATACCGGCGAGGGCGGCATGATCACCACCAACAGTGATGAGTTGGCCCAATGGCTGCGGATGTTTAGGGATGAGGGCTTTGTGAGGGAAAAACACCTTTTGAGCAAGGATGAAGGCCCCTGGCACAATGAAATGCAAGACCTGGGCTACCCTTACCGCATTACCGATTTACAGGCTGTTTTGGGCTTATCCCAGTTGGAGCGGTTAGACGAGACGGTGGCCAGACGGGAGGAAATAGCCAAAAGATATAACGAAGCCTTTGGCTCAATGGAAGAGGTGGAGGTGCCGGAGGAAGTGCCCGGCGTTAAATCTGCCTGGGGTTTTTACCCCCTGCTGCTAAAGGAAGAAAAATTGATTGCTAACCGCCCGCGGCTCTTTGTGCAATTGAAGATGCAGGGTATAGAGGTGCAGGTAAAGCACTACCCGGTCTTTTTACACCCCTATTACCTGTGGGCGGGACACCCCGATGTGTGTACGCTGGAGGGCAGCCGGGCCCCCAAGGCTGAAGAATTTTACCAAAGGGTTATACTGCTACCCATCAATCAAACCATCTCCGATGAAGAAGTGTCGAATATTATTGCGAAGACAAAGGGCATTTTAACTGCCTTTTAATTTTATCTTGACAAATTTTTTTAGCTTTTATCAAATTCTTACATTTTTATGCAGGGTAATAAACTTTTATTGTTGAATAATAAACGTGGGTCATTAGGAAATTTATAAGATTAGGAAATTTATAAATTTTTTGTCACAACCAAAGGGGGTGTTAGCTTGTTTTTTGTCAACAATCCGACAGTGATGGCACTTAAAAAAGACCTGGATGTGGGTATGCTCAGGCAGCGGGTTATTGCTGACAATGTGGCTAATGTAAATACACCGGGCTTTAAAAAATCTCATGTATCCTTTGAAGAGCAGTTTAAAACAGCCTTAGGCAGACGGCGGCTTGCCCTGCGCACCTCCCACCCTCTGCACCTGGGCGGGGTGAAGCACCCGGCACAGGCGGAGGCAAAAACAGTGCAGGTGACTAACACAGCCTCCCAGCCCGATGGCAATAACGTTAACATAGATGAGGAAATGGTGAATTTGGCGGCAAACCAGATGAAATATCAGACATCTACCCAGGCCTTAGACGGCTATTATTCGCTAGTCAGTCATATAATATCCAGTTCCAGGAGGTAGATAGATAATGGCATTGTTTGATTCTTTTGCGATCAGTGCTTCAGGTATGTCGGCCGAAAGGCTGCGCCTTGATGTTATTTCCAACAACCTAGCCAACATTAACACCGCCGGCCGCACCGATGACCCTAACTTGGCGCCCTACCGGCGGCAGGTGCCCCTGTTTGCCCAGCAGCTGCAAAGGGTGATGAATAAAAATAACATCCCTGTGGGTTATAAGGGTGCAGGGGTAAAGGTGGCGGGTATTGTTCAAGACCCCAATCCGCCCCGCCTTGTTTATGAACCCGACCATCCCTATGCTGACGAAGAGGGCTATGTGGCCTATCCCAATATTAACGTATTAAATGAGATGGTGGATATGATCACTGCCTCAAGGGCCTATGAGGCCAATGTAACAGCCTTAAATGCAGCCAAGGGAATGGCAATGAAAGCCCTGGAAATAGGGCGCGGTTAGGAGGAAGCATAGATGAAGATACAACCATTGTCGCAACCGCTGATGGCAGGCGGTCAGGTACAGGCCTCAGCAAATAAAAATGAAAGCGGCGTTTCCTTTGGCGACCTGCTTAAGGATGCTGTCAATAACTTAAACGATATACAGGTAAAGTCAGATGATATGAAACTTAAGTTTATTACCGGTGAGGTACAGGATGTTCACCAGGTAACCATAGCAATGACTGAAGCAAAGGTGGCAATGCATTTAGCAGTG
Organism: Desulfofalx alkaliphila DSM 12257; assembly: GCF_000711975.1. Classification (NCBI taxonomy): domain Bacteria; kingdom Bacillati; phylum Bacillota; class Clostridia; order Eubacteriales; family Peptococcaceae; genus Desulfofalx; species Desulfofalx alkaliphila. Next base: position 130,044 of record NZ_KL544001.1, read on the forward strand.
GAAGTGCGCAATAAATTATTGGAAGCTTATCAAGAAGTATCACGCATGCCATTGTAAACAACTAACCTTTTAGTGGGGAGTGTTACTTTTGAACCTGCGAGACCTGCCGGCCAAGGCGAAGGAACGGTGGCTAAATTTTACCCAAACACAGAAAATAGCAACTGTGCTGTTAAGTCTTGGTATTGTGGTATGCCTTTTCTATTCTATTGTTTTTTTAGTGCAACCAAAATATGCCCCCCTCTTCACAGACCTTGAAATACAAGAAGCCGGACAAATAACGGAAAACTTAAAAGCAATGAATGTTAAATATAAAACCGCTGACCAAGGCCGTACCATTTTGGTGCCGGAGTCTGACGTTTACGAGCTGCGCATGCAGTTGGCCAGCGACGGTGTACTGCCGGGCGGCGGCCAGGGTTTTGAGTTGTTTGATCAAACAAAACTGGCCCAAACTGACTTTGAGCAGCAGGTTGTTTTTCAGCGGGCTCTGCAGGAAGAGTTGCGCCGCACCATCGTTTCCCTTGAGGCGGTGGATCAGGCCCGGGTACATTTAGTGCTGCCCACCAAAAGTGTATTTATAGAGGAAGAGGGTACAGCCTCTGCCTCGGTGGTACTAAAATTAAAACCCCTGGCCAAACTACAGCCGTCCCAGGTACAGGGTATAAGCGACTTGCTCATTGGCAGTGTGGAAGGCCTTTTACCTGAGAATTTACATATCATTGACACCAATGGCAATGTGCTCAATGATTTTATCAAGACGCCTTCAGATCCAAGTCAGATGGCCGGCAGTGTTATTCAGCAGCAGCAACAACTGCGGGAAGAATTTGAAAAGCGTTTAGAACAGAGGTTAAAACAGTTCTTAACACCGGTTTACGGGCCGGGAAAAACGGTGGCCATGGTAACGGTGGATTTAGATTTCAGCAAGGTTCAAACCACCCGCACCGAGGTGCTGCCCGGTCAGCCAATCAGTGAGCAAACGGAAAGTTCCAGCGGCAGCAACACCGGCTACGGAAGTCCGGTGGGCACCACCTCGCAAATGCCGGGAAGCGACTACCCCATTGTGGGTGGCGGTGAGGGTGAGTACGAACATGAATCCGCCATCACCAACTACGAAACCGGCCAAGAAGTTATAGTGGTGGATCAGCCGCCGGGAGCCATCAGGCGGATCTCAACCTCAGTGATTGTGGACAGCAATGTGGGCCCCGTGGATCAAGAGGCCATTCAGCAAATAGTGTCCACCGCCATTGGCTTTGAGCCTGCGCGGGGGGACGACATTATAGTACAAACGATGCCCTTTGACACCTCTGCCCAGGATGCCTTTGCCGCCGAAGGTGATGAGCCGGAAGAACTTCCGCTCTATACTATAATCGGCATTGCTGCGGCAATCTTAATACTTTTATTGGTTCTGCTAGCATATTTTATTCGCCGACGCAGGGCAAGGCAGCAGCAGTTGGAGGAGGAAATGCCTGTGCCGGTGGCGGCGGTGGGTGATGACACTGAAGAAGAAGTTTCCCTGGAGCCGCTGGTGCCTGATCCCAAAACCAGGGCAAAGGATTTGGCCAAGAAGAATCCCGATGAGGTGGCCCAGGTATTAAAACTTTGGTTGAAGGAGTAGTAGCTTATGGCTCAAAAGATGACAGGTGAACAAAAGGCAGCTGTTCTTTTAATGAGTTTGGGAGCCGACTTATCTTCAAAGGTGTTAAAGCATGGTTTTGACGATGAAGAAATAGAACGCATTACCACCGCCATAACTGATATGGACAGGATATCCAGTGAGGATACCAATGTGGTGCTGGAGGAATTTTTCAACCTGCAGCGGGCCAGGAATTATGTTTTAAGCGGCGGCTTGGATTATGCAAAACAATTATTGGAAAAAACGGTGGGGCCGGTTAAGTCTGTGGAAATATTGGACAAAATTAGCCAGAGTATGCGCCAGGTGCCCTTCCAGGCCCTGCGCAAGGCCGACCCCAAGCAGTTAATCAGTTTTATCCGTGATGAACATCCTCAAACACTGGCCTTTATTGTGGCTCACCTTAAGCCCGATCAGGCGGCCATAGTGCTGTCTGAGTTGGATGCCCCCATCCAGGCCGATGTTTCCCGCCGGGTGGCAATGCTGGATCGGGCTTCCCCCGATGTGGCAAAAGAAGTGGAAAAGGTGCTGGAGCGCAAGATGTCAACGGTGGTGGCCACCGAAGACGCTGTGGCCGGTGGCGTAAAGAGTTTAGTAAATATACTGAACAGGGTAGACCGATCCACTGAAAAAAGTATCTTTGAGCACCTGGAAAAAAACGATCCAAACTTGGCCGAAGAAGTTCGCCGCATGATGTTCATTTTCGAGGACATTGTCAAGCTGCATGACGTGTCTATTCAAAAGGTACTGCGGGAAGTGGATACAAAGGATTTGGCCCTTGCCATGCGCGGTGCCAACCAAGATGTTAACAATCGAATCTTTAAGAACATGTCTAAGCGGGCTTCTGAAATGCTCAGAGAAGAAATTGACTACATGGGCCCGGTGCGCTTAAGGGATGTGGAACAGGCCCAACAGAAAATTGTTAATGTGATCCGAAGACTGGAGGAAAGTGGCGAAATCGTCATTTCCCGTGGTGGGGAGGATACCTTGATTGTCTAGGATAATAAAGGGTGCCACAGTGGCAGATACCCCAATAGTACTGCCCTTGAAACAAAAACTGCCCATGGAAAAAAAGCGCAAAAAAACCTCAACCCCTGAGGATGAGGCCAGGGAGCTCTTGGCCGAGGCCAATGCCCAGGCTGAGCAGATTATCCAAGCCGCTGAGCGGCAGGGGGCAGCAATAGTGGATAAGGCCAAGGCAGAGGCTGAAGAATTAAAGCATAAGGCCCAGCAGCAAGGCTACCAGGAGGGCATGGAAAAGGCCTATGCCGAAGGCGACGAGATCCGCCGGCAGGCCCGGCAGGTGCTGGAGCAGGCCGAAGAGGTGCGGCGCCAAACCCTGGAAGCCATGGAGCAGGAAATTATCTCCTTGGCGGTGGACATTGCCGAAAAGTTTATATCCACCCAGCTGCGTTTAGAAAGGGAAATTATTGTGGAAACTGCCCGGGAATCCATTAAGCTGGTGAAGGATCGCCGGCAGATAACAATTTACGTCAATCCCCAAGAAATAGATATTTATTTAGCTGCAAAAGAGCAGTTGCAGCAAATGCTTGGCGAGGAAGCAAAACTAAATATCATTGCCGACGCCGAAATAAAACCGGGTGGATGCCTGGTTAACACAGAGCAGGGAATAGTGGATGCCACCGCTGACTCCCGCTGGCAGTCGGTGTTAAAGGCTATCTATCCTACCTAAGGCGGTGAAATACTCAGTTGGCTATGGTAATTGATTTACAACCCATCCGCCGACGCCTGCAAAGGGCTGAACCAATAAAATTGCACGGTCAAGTTACCCGGGTGGTGGGCTTGACAATAGAGGTGCTGGGCATTACTGCCAGTATCGGTGAGGTGTGCGAAATTTTGGTGCCCGGTGAGGAACAGCCGGTCTATGCCGAGGTGGTGGGCTTTAAAGAAAATCAATCGCTCTTGATGCCGCTGGGTGAGCTGCGGGGAATTTACCCGGGCAGTTCGGTGCTGCCCACCGGTAAATCATTAACCCTGCCCATGGGCGACCACCTGCTGGGACAGGTCTTGGACGGTCTGGGACAACCCATAGAGCTGCCCCAGGACGGCAGCTTTGACCCTGACCTCGGTGAACTTTATCCGGTGGACAACCTGCCCCCCAACCCCCTGCAGAGAAAGCGCATAAGCAGTGTGCTGCCCACGGGGGTGCGGGCCATAGATGCCCTGCTTACCTGTGGCTGCGGCCAGCGCATTGGCATTTTTGCCGGCAGCGGTGTGGGCAAAAGTACCCTGCTGGGTATGATTGCCAAGCACGGCAGTGCCGATGTGAATGTCATTGGGCTCATCGGCGAACGGGGCCGGGAGGTACTTGACTTCATCGAAACAGATTTGGGGCCTGAAGGGCTCGCCAAATCTGTGGTGGTGGCAGCCACCTCTGACCAGCCGGCCCTGGTGCGCCTCAAGGGTGCCTTTGTGGCCACTGCCATTGCCGAGTACTTCCGCGACCAAGGCAAAGATGTGATGCTGTTAATGGATTCTGTGACCCGCTTTGCCATGGCCCAGCGGGAAGTGGGCCTGGCGGTGGGCGAACCGCCGGCCACCAGAGGCTATACCCCTTCGGTCTTTGCCCTGCTGCCTAAACTGCTGGAGCGTTCGGGCATGGGCTTAAAGGGCTCCATCACTGCCTTTTACACCGTGCTGGTGGACGGTGACGACATGAATGAACCCATAGCCGATGCGGTGCGGGGGATACTGGACGGCCACATTGTGCTGAGCCGCCGCTTGGCCGCCAAAAACCACTACCCGGCCATAGATGTTTTACAAAGTGTAAGTCGCATTATGCCTGACCTGGCAGAGCCGCTGCATATGGAGAATGCAGGCCAGGTGAGGGATCTGTTGGCCACCTACCGGGAATCGGAGGACTTAATTAATATCGGTGCCTATGTGTCCGGTTCTAACCCCAAAATTGACCTGGCCATTTCAAAAAACCGGCAGATCATTGATTTTTTAAAACAAAGCCCCGACGAGTACAGCCAGTACAGCGAAACAATAGAGAGTCTCAACCAAATTGTTGCGGGGGGTAGCTGATGAAAAAATTCCAATTTCGCCTTGAACCGGTGCTGCAGCTGCGCTGCCAAAAGGAAAAGGAGGCCCTGCTGCAGCAGAGTAGGGCTGACACCCTCTACCGGGAAAGGCTAAAGGCCTTGAAAGAAACTGAAAACACACTGAATAATTCGCTAAAGCCGTTACCCAACAATCCGGTGGGTGAACTGCACCGCATCTTATATCAGGATCATTTAAGGATGAAAATGGTCCAGCAGACCCATCAGGTGCATTTGGCCCAACAAAAGGTGGAGGAGGCCCGGCAGGTTTCCAGGGTGGCCAGACAGGAGCGGATGGTGCTGGAAAAATTAAAGGAAAAGCAGCTACAAGAACACCTGGACTACACCCGCATGCTGGAAACCAAGATAATAGATGAGCTGGGCACCGGTATGTATTACCGCAAACATCACACCAACCGGTGATGTCTTATGGCCATTACTACAGAAGGGAGGTGAATTTAAGGTGATAGCGACGGTGGGAAATTTATTAAAGCAGGATTTGGTAAAAACAAATTCCCAAACATTATCTTCCCAATCTTCCGAAGAAAACCGGGACTTTTTGGCGGCACTGTTTGATGTTTTGAACTCCGGCCACCAAGGGGACCCTTTAGGAAGCCTGCCCCTTCAGCCGGCTGATATTTCAGAGGACAAGCCAGAAGATGATTTAGAAGGTGCTCCGGGCTATAATTTAGGAGACAAATTAGGTGTTAATCCGAAAGACGGCTTAGAAGAAAAAGGCTTAGATGCCGGAGAAATAAAGGAAGAAGAAGCCAATAACTTACCTTCCCCCCTGCAGCACCCGGTACAGGAATCCAATATGGTACAGAAATCCAATGAGCACGACTTTACCAACCGGCTGCAGAATAAATCTGACTGGCACTGGGCAAGGTTTTTAACGGCGGTGCCCAATCAAGTTAAGGACTTGCCGGCGGGGGACAGGCCCCAAAATCTTGAACAGGCGCTGCCGGACTTAGAAAGGCTGCCGACGGCGGTGAAAAATGAAAACAGTGGCGGGGAGCTTTCCCAGGTTAAACAAGGTCAAGGTTTCTTTAAGGAAGAGGGCCTAATGCTGCAAAGCCAGGCCGACCCCAGTCACCAGAAGGTGTTAAGGCCGGTAGCCGGGCAGCAGGAAAAGGGTGAATTACTTGATAAGCCGGCAACGGTCAGCCAGCAATTGAGCAAGGGCTTTGGCCAAAGGCCGGTGGAAAATGCTGCCGGCACACAGTTTAAGGAAGCAAATATGCCTGCCAACAATCAAGGGGCCCAGCAAAATATCAAGGTAGAGGGCCCGGAGGGGCAAAACTTTTCCAATCTAGTGCAAAACCCGACCACAGGCGGCCCGGCAAAGGCGGGTAGCCCATTAAATTTAGAAAATATGACATCACGCTTGCTGGAAATTGTGAAAGAAATGTACACCAGGCAGCAGCCCAGCGGCACAACGGTGCGTTTGAAGCTGGAGCCCCAGCATCTGGGCGAGGTGACGGTGCGCCTTACCTACAGCAGGGGTGAGATCAACGCCCAGTTTTATGCCACCACTGCCCACGGCAAAGAAGCGCTGGAAAATGCACTGCCCCAGTTAAGGGAAACCCTTTTTAGCCAGCAGGTTAAGCTCAACGAAGCCAATGTCTTTTACGGTCAAGCGGACAGCTGGGCCGGTAAACAGGGCCGGTATGGCGGCAGGGGGGCACAGCCGGGCAAGGGCTATGGGTTCGCAGCCTCTGAAAAAATAGGGGCAGTGGATGTGAACCATAATCAAAGCATAGACGACGGCTTGAATTTACTAATTTAACTGAGAAGAGAAGGGAGGCGTGCCGGTGGAAGTAAAGGCAACCAATTCAGACCTCTATTGGAAGGATAAACCCAGGGAACCCAAACAAATACTGGATAAGGATGCCTTCTTGCTGATTATGATTGAGCAGCTTAAAAACCAGGATCCCACGTCACCAATGGATTCTGATAAATTTATCAGCCAAATGGCCCAGTTTACCACCCTGGAGCAGATGACTAACCTTAACTCACAGTTTGCCGACATGGGCGAGAAGATTGCTGACATGGGTGCCCACCTGGCTTCACTGGCCCATATGCAGCAGTTAAACCAGGGTTCGCTCTTAATTGGCTATCAGGTATCCCTGATGGATGGGGGTAATGAGGTAAGGGGTATAGTGGAAAAGGCTTTAATGTCAGATCAGGGCGTGCAAGTGGTGATAGCCGGAAGGGCCTATGACATAAATAAAATAAGGTCAGTGGAGGCCCCAATCTGGGAGCCGGAGCAGGGGGGAGAAGAAGAGGGTGAGTAAAATTAATTGGCTTGCCCAACCGCAGCCCATAAAACCATCACCGCAAAATCAACCCCGAAAAACTGCAAAGGCACCGGTAATGGGACGCCCCTTTGCTGAAATACTGCAGGCTGAGACTAACAGGCAGCAGGCGGTAAAATTGTCGGCCCATGCCGAAAGGAGATTGCTGGAGCGCAATATAATACTGGGTGCCGAAGATATGGCAAAAATAAACAGGGCCGTGAAGCAGGCCGAAAACAAAGGCGCCAAGGAATCCCTCTTAATTTACGGGGATTTAGCCTTGATAACCAGCGTGAAAAATAAAACGGTGGTGACGGCCATGGACGGCCAAAGCCTAAAGGACCATGTTTTTACCAACATTGACAGTGCAGTAATAATAAAATAAGAAATAAGCGGCCGGCCCGAAAGGAGGCTGCTAAACCGCCGACCGACTGAAGCGGTTTACTAAAAGGAGGGCAAATAAGAATATGCTGCGTTCATTGTATTCAGGTGTTGCCGGCCTAGGGGCACACCGCACCAGAATGGATGTTATTGGCAACAACATTGCCAACGTTAATACCACCGCCTTTAAAAACTCCAGGGCGAACTTTGAGGATGTGCTCTACCAAAAAATCAGCTCCGGCGGCAACAGTAAAAACGCTGCCTTTGTGGGCACCGGGGTAAACGTTGCCGGTATCAGCACCGACTTTACCCAAGGGGCCCTGCAAAACACCGGGCGGACCTTGGATTTGGCTATTCAGGGTGAAGGGTTTTTTGTGGTAAGCAATGACGGTACTGTTACTGACGGAGCAGCCTTTGATCCTACCCAGAGAAGGGTTAATTTTACCCGGGACGGTGTGTTTTTTATTGATAAGGATGGCTTTTTGGTAAATTCCAACGGTTATAAGGTGCTGGCCGATGCAGGTACTAATCAAACCAGGGCAATACAAATAGACCTTGAAGACAGCAGCGGTAACCCGTTAACAGTGGAGACAATTAATATTAGCCCAGATGGTCAAATAACCGGGACTTATACAAACGGTGCGCCGCTTACCTTCGATGGAGTTGCAGGTAACTCCGTTCAGTTGTCCATTGCCACCTTTGCCAACAACGAAGGCCTTGATAAGGTGGGCAACAACCTCTTTGCAGAGGCAGCCAGTATATCCGGTGATGCCGTCTATGGCGTAGCCAGTGGCGAAACCTCCATTGCCTCCGGCTATCTGGAAATGTCAAACGTAGACCTTTCAAATGAGTTTGTCAATATAATTACCACCCAGCGTGGTTTTCAAGCCAACGCCAGGACCATTACGGTATCAGACAGTATTTTGGAAGAACTGATTAACTTGAAGCGTTAATCAATTAAATTAATACAAGGGTGAGGTAAATGGTTAAAGAATCCAATGAACAAAAAAAATCGCGTTTTTCCACCAGAAATATTATTATAGCGCTGTTGGCACTAAACATGTTGATTGCCGGTTCCGCAGTGGGATACTTTATGTTTATGAATCCCATGGCCAATGCTGAGTCCAGACCAACCAAGATGGCAACCTTTGAATTGGGTGAAATGCTTGTAAATTTGGCTGACCCCAGCGGTTTACACTACCTGCGCTTCACGGCGGTGCTGGAGTACCCGGAGAGTGAAAAGGGATTATCCAACGAGCTGAGCACTAAAAAGCATATTTTAAAACATAATGTTATAACACTGCTGCGCCAAAAGAGGCTGGCCGATGTTCAGCACCCGGAAAGCGTGGAAAATGTTCAACAAGAGGTAACGGAGACCATTAACCAACTACTGGAAAATGGCCAATTAAGCAGGGTTTACTTTACCGAATACCTCACCCAGTAGGTGATAACAATGATGACACAGGCAGAAATACAAGCTTTTATGGAAAAAATGCATCAAACAGGGGAAAAGGGGGGGCCCACCATAAAGCCGGTGGCCTTCCCCCCCCATCCAGCCCCCGGGGCAGGGCATGGCCATCAAAGCCACCTTAAATCACTTTGAAGACGTGATGATGGAAATATGTGTGGAACTGGGGCAGGCTAAAATTAAAGTTAAGGAACTGTTAAACCTGGAAGTGGGTTCGGTAATAGAGCTGAACAAGTCGGCCGGCGATAATGCCGATGTTTATTTAAACAATAAACCCTTTGCCAGGGGCGAGGTGCTGGTTCTAAATGACTTTTTTGCCGTGCGCTTAAACAGCATCACCCGGTCGGGCAAGGCCGTTGGTAGTAAGAAATAAAAGAGGGTAAATTACATCATATGGATGATAAAGATATTTTATTTGCATTTATAAGGACCTTAATAGCGCTGCCTTTGGTAGTACTTTTGGCCTACTTAGTTATTAAGTACGGCTTGGCTCGGCGGGGCATGGTGCAGCGGGGGCCCGGGGGCCGGCGCATGAGGGTGCTGGAACAAATTCCCCTGGGGGCAAAGGCGATGATCAGCTTGGTTGAGCTGGGAGGCAGGTACTATCTTTTTTCACATTCTGAAACAGAGATAAAACTGCTAAAGGAGTTTGACTCGCTGCCCGGGGTAATAGATGAAAGTGGCGGGTTTGTGGAGAACATACCAGACTTTCGCCAGATCCTAAAGGGCAAATTTGGCAAAGGCACCGGAGGAGATAGCGGCGGTGAGAATTAAAGCACTATTCATTATTTTAATGGCAGCATTGGTATTGATGCCTAGCCATGCCGGGGCTCAACCCCTGCCCGGGATTAATTTAACCATTCAACCAACTGACGATCCTGAGCAGGTTGTTGACACCGTAAAACTGCTCTTGTTATTAACTTTGTTGTCTTTGATCCCGGCCTTTTTGATGATGCTGACGTCCTTCACGCGCATTATTGTGGTGCTGGCTTTTTTAAGGCAGGGTTTGGGAACACAGCACAACCCCCCTAACCAGGTGATAATCGGCTTAGCCTTGTTTTTAACGGTCTTTATTATGATGCCAGTATTTACCCAGATAAACGACCAGGCCTTGCAGCCCTTTTTGGCCAATGAAATTAACCAGGAGCAGGCCGCAGAGCTGGCCGCACAGCCCCTGAAAGACTTTATGAGCAAGCAAACCCGGGAAAAGGATTTGGAGTTGTTTGTAAACCTTTCAGCAATGGAGAGGCCCAATAACATTGACGATGTACCCCTTTCGGTGCTGGTGCCGGCCTTTATAATCAGTGAATTAAAAACCGCCTTTTTAATTGGCTTTTTAATATTTGTGCCCTTTTTGGTTATCGATATGGTGGTGGCCAGCACCCTGATGTCCATGGGTATGTTTATGCTGCCCCCCATTATGATTTCACTGCCTTTTAAAATTCTCCTCTTTGTGATGGTGGACGGCTGGTATTTAGTGGTGAAATCTTTGGTGGAGAGTTTTAGATTTTGACGCCTGGCAGTTGTGCAGGAGGAGGTTAAATAATGTCACAAACAGAGGCCATTTATGTGGCTCGGGAAGCGTTGATGATGGTGGTAATACTGGCTGCCCCCGGTCTGTTGATGGCGATGTTTGTCGGTTTATGTGTGGGTATCTTTCAAGCCACAACGCAAATTCAAGAACAAACCTTGGCCTTTGTGCCTAAGTTATTGGCGGTTTTTATTACCTTGATTATTCTTGCCGGCTGGCTGATGACTGTGGCCACCGGGTTTACCATGAAACTTTACTCCATGATACCGAACATTATGCGTTAGAGGTGGGAACACTTTGTTGCCAGACCTGTCTGTTCTGCCGGTTTTTATGCTGGTGTTTACCCGCTGTACCGGCTTTTTGGTGGCCAGCCCCCTGTTTATAATTCCAGGCATACCCCCCTTGGTGAAGGCCGGTTTTGCCTTTGTTCTTTCACTGATTATTTTTCCCACGGTCTCCCCAACGGAGGTTGACATTGCGGGCGGACTGCTGGGTTTTGGGCTGATGGTACTCAGCGAGGCAGCGGTGGGCCTGGCCATGGGGCTTATTTGCACAATTATATTTAACGCCTTTCGCATTGCCGGGCAAATGATAGACTTTCAAATTGGTTTTGCCATGTCGCAAATGATGGATCCTGGCAGTGGGCAAATGACCACGCTGCTGGGCAGGTTTTTGTTTTATGTCACCTTGGCTGTGATGTTAACCATGGATGGGCACCACGGCTTGATTTGGGGGCTGGTCAACAGTTATCAAACCTTGCCCCTTACGGCGGCTGAAATGAGCGGCGGGGTGACTTTGTTTGTTATCCGGGTGTTTGCAGACACCGTTACCATGGCCCTGAAGGTGGCCATTCCGGTGATAGCGGCCCTGTTAATGACAGACATGGCCCTAGGGATAATGGGTAGAACTGCCCCGCAAATGAACGTCTTTATGTTGGGTTTCCCCTTTAAAATGATGTTCGGTTTGGTATCCCTTGCCATTTTATTACCTTTAATCGGTGCGGTTTTTGCCACCGTCATTGATCAAATGCATAGGGATTTACTATTACTGGTGAAAGGGTTGTCTTAATGTCTCGCCCAGCGCAGGAAAAAACAGAAAAGGCAACGCCAAAGAAGCTGGCCGATGCCCGGCGGAAGGGTCAGGTGCCTAAGAGTGCAGATTTTAACGCTGCCATGTGTCTTTTGGCAGGGGTGCTGTATTTTTTTCTGGCCCGGGCGATAATTGGCCAGCAGGCCCAAGAAAAGTTGAGCCACTACTTTTTTAATTACATTTCCGCTCCCCCAAACCCGGAGCGCCTAATAGACATATTGACCGGTGCGGTATATGGCACTTTTGTTTTATTGGCTCCCCTGTATTTGCTGCTGGTGGTGATAGCAACATTTAGCAATGTTGCCCAGTTTGGTTTTTTGTTTGCCCCCAAGGCCATTAAACCAAAGGTGTCAAAACTAAACCCCATCGAGGGAGTAAAAAAGATATTTAGCGGCCGTACCCTCTTTGAGCTGGCAAAGTCCATATTGAAAATTACCCTGGTGGGCAGTGTGGTATTTGTGGTGGCCAAGGGCCAGTACACCCAGATGTTAAAGTTATTTTACGGCCCCCCCGGCTACCTGTTTAATAAAATGATAGAGGCCCTGCTGCTGATTTTGTTTTGGGGCGGCTTAACCTATTTGGTTATTGGCATTATTGATTTAATCTACCAGCGCTATGCCTTTCAAAAGCAAATGCGCATGACTAAGCAAGAGGTTAAGGATGAGCACAAGCAAACCGACGGCGACCCGCAAATTAAGTCCTGGATTAAGAGAAGGCAACGGGAGCTGTTGATGAATGCGGTGCAAAAGGAAGTTCCGGAGGCCACTGTGGTGGTGACAAACCCCACACATTTTGCGGTGGCTTTGAAATATCAGCCTGAGGGCGACCAAAATGCCCCGGTGGTGGTGGCCAAGGGTGCCGATGCCATGGCTAGGAAGATTAAAGAAATAGCCTTGGAGCACGATGTGCCGGTGCAGGAAAACAAAGAGGTGGCCCAATTTTTATACTACCATGTGGAGATAGGCCAGGAGGTGCCGCCGGAGCTCTACCAGGCAGTGGCAGAGATTTTAGCCACCGTTTACCGCTTGGACCGCAATAAATTCTGATTTTAATTACACAGCTTAAGGGAATGTGATCATGGGTATGTCTTTAATGGAGCAGGCCGGTGAAAACCTGCGTAAACACAATGACATTATTATAGCGGGCTTGGTTATCGGCATTATCTTGCTGATTATCATACCATTGGGTGCAAACGCCTTGGATTTTTTACTGGTAATCAGCCTTACCTTGGGCATGGTGATATTGCTGATCACCATGTTTACAACGGAGCCCCTGCAGTTTTCCATATTTCCCAGTTTGCTCTTGGTGACCACCCTGTACCGGCTGGCCTTGAACATAGCTTCCACCCGCTTAATTTTGGGTGAAGCTGCGGCAGGCCAGGTTATCCATGCCTTTGGCACCTTTGTGGTGGGCAACAGCTATGTGGTGGGAGCGGTGGTCTTTGTCATTATTACCATCATCCAGTTTGTGGTTATCACCAGCGGTGCCGGCCGGGTTGCTGAAGTTGCCGCCCGTTTTACCCTGGATGCCATGCCCGGTAAGCAAATGAGTATTGATGCGGACCTTAACTCCGGTTTGATTACTGAAGATGAGGCCCGGGCCAGAAGGGAGAAGATACAGCGGGAGGCAGACTTCTTTGGGGCCATGGACGGTGCCAGCAAATTCGTCCGCGGCGATGCCATTGCCGGCATCATTATCATAGTGATTAATGTCATTGGTGGTTTTATCATCGGCATGGCCCAGCACGGCATGCCATTAAACGAGGCGGTGACCACCTACACCATGCTGTCCATTGGCGACGGCCTGGTACACCAGATACCGGCCCTGTTAATATCCACTGCCACCGGTATTTTAGTAACCAGATCCAAGTCCGACGACAGTTTTGGTAAGGACCTATCCAAACAGTTTTTAAATTATCCAAAAGTGCTGGCCCTGGCAGCGGGTATTCTGTTCGTACTGGCCCTGGTGCCAGCCATGCCCAACCTCTTGTTCTTTGCCCTTTCCGCCGGCCTGGGCTATTGTGCCTATGCGCTAAATAAAGAAAAGGAGCAGGAGATACTAAAAGAGCAGGAAATGTTGGCCCGCCAAACGCAGGAAGACAGAAGGCAGCCGGAGAATGTATTTAATTACTTTCAAGTTGATCCCTTGGAGGTGGAAATTGGCTACAACCTAATTTCCTTAACCGATGAAGGGCAGGGGGGAGACTTGCTGCAGCGCTTGGCGGCGGTGCGCCGTCAATGTGCCATTGAGATGGGTGTGGTGGTAAGGCCGATCCGGATTAGGGATAATATGCAGCTGCACCACAACAAATATGTGATTAAAATCCGCGGCTTGCCGGTGGCCGAAGGGGAACTGATGCCCGGCCATTACCTGGCCATGGATCCCCTGGGCCAGGACAGTGAGGTAAACGGCATAGCCACAAGGGAGCCCACCTTTAATTTACCGGCCTGGTGGGTTGATGAAACAGAGCGCGAACGGGTAGAGCTAAATGGGCTTACCGTTGTGGACTGCGGCACAGTGTTGGTTACCCATTTAACAGAAGTAATTAAAACCCATGCCCATGAATTGCTGGGTCGTCAAGAGGTTAAGGACCTGCTGGAAGTGGTAAAAGAAAGATCGCCGGCTGTGGTGGAGGAACTGGTGCCTGACCTGATGACCCTGGGAGAAGTGCAGAAGGTGATGCAGAACCTGTTAAAAGAAAACATACCCATCAAAGACCTGGTAACCATATTAGAAGCGCTGGCCGACGGGGCACGCTTAAACAAAGACCCTGACTATTTGACGGAACATGTGCGCCAGGCCATGGCCCGGACCATTAGCCAGATGTATGCGGGACCTGACAAAAAACTGCTGGTTATTACGCTGCATCCTAAGCTGGAACAAATGGTGGCCGATTCAATCCAGCAAACCCAGTTGGGCCAGTACCCGGTGATGGACCCGTCCCAGGCCAATTCCCTGCTGGAAAAGCTGCAGAGGTCAGTGGAAAAGGCGGCCATGACCGGCCAAAACCCGGTGCTCCTGTGCTCGCCCAGGGTAAGGCTACCCCTGCGGCGCTTGGTGGAACGCTATTTGCCTAACTTGGCCTTAATATCTTTAAATGAGGTGGCTGCCGGAGTGGATGTTGAAGCAGTGGGGACGGTGAATGCTGATTAATGATTATTAAAAAATATGTGGTTGATGAAATGCACCAGGCTGTGCAGAAGATTAAAGAGGATTTGGGAGCAGATGCCATTATTGTTAGCAGTCAGAAAGTTCCCGGCCAAGGGATTATGGGCTTTTTTAAGAAAAGACTGGAGGTCACGGCTGTTCTCGATGACAGTAAAGATGCTCTGCCCAGGGAACCGAAAAGGCTAAAGGAGCCTGAACAAGCGGAGATTCCGGAGGCGGCCACAAGTCCGGTGAGGCCGGAGCAAGACAGGCCCGACCAAGGGGCTGCCGGGGATGCCGGGTCGTCACCGCCCAGGGATTTTAAACCCTTGTTCAAAGCGGAAATTTTAAATAACCTGGAACAACAGGAAAAGGAGAGATTATTGGCTATGTTGGAGCAGCAGTTGGAACAAAAGGATAAGGTAGGCAGCAAAGACTTTACCCAACGATGGTTAACAGCTCTCACCGGCATCGATATAGATCACGGAATAGCCAAAAAATTGCTTGCAGGGCTGGAGCAAAGCCTTAAAGACGGCGTCGGAGATAAGGACGACCTGACCAAGATGGCACTGATTGGCAAGGCAACCCAACTGCTAAAACCGGCCTATAAGGGCATAGGTGATGCCAAGTATTTAGCTTTTATCGGCCCTCCGGGGGTAGGTAAAACCACAACGCTGGCTAAACTGGCCACCGGCTTTAAGTTGATGGAAGGGAAAAAGGTGGCACTGATTACTGTATACACTTACCGCTATGGCGCCAATGACTATCTTAAAGTTATCGGAAGTACCATTGATGCGCCGGTTGAGGTGGTGATGACCCCGGCCGAGCTGAGGCAGGCGGTGGAAAAACACGCAGATAAAGATTACATTTTAATTGACACGGTGGGCCGTTCATCTAAAAGAACCGGCCAGGTGCTGGAGTTAAAGGGGTTTTTAGAGGCCCTCAACGGCCCTAAAAATATATTTTTAGTGATGAGTGCTTCCACTAAAAACAGAGACCTGTACCGTATTGCAAAGGATTTTCAAATAGCCCAATACAACGGGTTTATATTCACTAAGGTGGATGAAACAGAAACCCTAGGGTCACTGCTTAATCTAGTGTCAAAAACCGGAATTCCGGTGCAGTACTATACTGACGGCCAGAGCATTCCTGACGATATTAAACAGGTACAGCCCAAGATGTTAGCACAGCTTATTCTCAGGAGTGTTGATGAACAATATGAGGAGCTCAATCTATAAAGCCGAAAACAATTTAATACACAGGCACTCGCGGGTAATTGCCATTACAAGCGGCAAAGGAGGGGTGGGAAAAACCAATATTACTGTAAACTTGGCCATGGCACTGTCTTCTGCAGGGTTTAAGGTGGTAATATTCGATGCAGACCTGGGGCTTTCTAACGCAGAGGTGCTGTTAGGGCTCAATCCCAGGCACACCGTTTACGACTTTTTATATTACGACGTGCCCCTGGAACAGGTGCTGACCGACGCCCCCAATAATGTAAAGATAATATCAGGGGGGTGTGGCCTTCTTGAATTGGCAAATTTAAGTTCAGAGGCTATCAAACATTTGCAGCGGTCGCTCACCGGCTTTGATTTAGATGCCGACTTTGTACTGGTGGATACCGGTGCAGGAATAAATAAAAGTGTATTGGCCTTTCTGGCCGCTGCCCAGGATGTATTGGTTGTTGTTACACCGGAACCCACCTCAATAACCGATGCCTATGGGCTGATTAAGGTGCTATACCGCTATAAGGTACACAGGGAAATTAATTTGCTAATTAACAAGGCAGTAAACGAGCAAGAGGCTGACTCCACTTTTCGCAAGTTACAATTAACTGCCCAGCGTTTTTTACCTGAATTAAATTTGCAATATATTGGATGGCTGCCAAATGATGATACCGTGGTGAAAGCGGTGAAGGATCAACGGCCCTTTGTGCTGTATTATCCGGACAGCAAACCCAGCAATGCTGTAAAGGCTGTGGCGGACCGACTGGCGGGTACAAAAGAAAATCTTCATAAAAAAAGCGGCGGCATAAGCAGTTTTTTTGGCCGTCTGACCCGATTGTTTAGTTAGAAAATTATTCGGGAGGCTGTCAATGACAATAACAAAATACAAAATAGGACAGAAAATAACTGTTACCAGAACCGATGGCGTCGAAAGAACTGAATACTACTCCAGCATCCAAAACATTAAAAACGGGGTGATATTCATTAATGTGCCCTACAGGGGTGAAACACCGCTGGTGCTAATGCACAATGAAAGGCTGACAATTAAATATGTGGATCTGTCTGCAGCCTTTGCTTTTGAATCTGAATATCTGGGAACCAGCCTGGAAAACCGGTCCCTTCGCATGTATAAAATAAAGGAGCCCCACCTGGAACATATCAGGAGGGTACAATTACGCAATTTTGTAAGGATTCCCCTATCCTTCGATATGGAATACCGGTTAATGTCTTCGGATGAGTGGTATAAGGCCTTTATGGTGGACCTAAGTGCCGGGGGGTTAAAAATGGCGGCAAGGAAGCCTTTGCCCCTTGATACCCAGCTCTTGGTATTTTTTCAGCTACCCATAAGGAATGAAGTGATAAAGGTTTGCCAGCGGGCCAAGGTGGTTCGCTGCCAGCTGGCAGATGAACACCTTAATGTGTATCATCTGGGCTTGCAATTTGTTGATATTAACCGCCGACTGGAAGATACCATCTGCTGTTTTGTGTTTGAAAAACAGATGGAACAAATTCGTAAGCGGTAAAACGGAAGTGAGGCCATGGAACCGGAAAAATTATGGAAAGAATACACAAAGCTGCGCCGTGTAGGTGGCAATGAAACCGCACTAAACAGCATTCGGGATAAACTAATAACAGCATATTTACCGCTGGTGAAAAATATTGCCGGCAGGTTGGCTATAAAGATACCCTTTTTTATGCAGCAGGAAGATTTAGAAAGCTGTGGAGTAATTGGTTTAATGGAGGCGGTGGATAAATACGACATGTCACTGGGGGTTGGCTTTGAAACCTTTGCTTACCACCGCATTAGAGGTGCCATGCTGGACGAACTGCGGCGGCAAAATTGGGTGCCCCGTACCGTATGGCAGAGGCAGCAGGCCATTAAAAGGGCCAGGGAAAAATTGGAGCAAGAGGGGCAACCGGTAACCGAGAGGGCACTGGCAGAACTGACCGGACTGTCAGCGGCTGAGGTTAGGCGCCTGTTGAGCGAAACCAATATAGGACAGCTGTACTCTTTAGATGACGAAATCAGCAACGGTGAGGGCAGCGTGGTGCGCCGCGGTGACATGATTGAAGACACCGACAGCCCGGATCCGTTGATTATTATAGATGAATTAGAAGATAAACGCCTATTGGTGGAATCCATTGAGGAGTTAAATAAGCGGGAAAAGTTGTTGCTGGCGCTCTATTACCAAGAGAAGCTGACCCTGAAGGAAATTGGTGTGGTGCTGGAAGTTTCTGAATCAAGGGTGTGCCAGTTACATAGCAAGGCCATTAAGAGTTTGCGCCAAAAATTAAGGGATAAATTAAGTTTAGGACGGTGATACCTTGTTTAGGGGAATATACACTGCGCTAAGCGGCATGGGTGTTCAGCAGGCCAGACTGGATGTTACCACCAACAACCTGGCCAATATCAGCACCAGCGGTTTCAAAGGAGAGCAAGTGATAAGCAAACCCTTTGGAGAGGTGCTTTTAGGGCACCAAAGCCCCACCGTTAAAGGAATTAACCCTGTGGGCACCACAAATTTGGGCAGTGTGGTGTCCAGGGTGGAGATCAATGCCCAACAGGGCCAGCTGGTTAACACCGGCAATTTTAGAGACCTTGCCCTGGTGGGACCGGGCTATTATGTGGTTGAGGCAGGTGGCCAGGGCGGCCGGGAGTTATACACCCGGGACAGCTCCTTTGGCGTAGACAGTGAGGGCTACCTTGTGAATTCCCAGGGTGACCGGGTGCTAAGCCTGCGGGGACCGGTATTGGTGGGCAACGATGAGTTTACTGTGGATGATAAAGGCACCCTTACCGCCGGTGACGGTCAGCAATATCAACTGCGAATAGTGGAGTTTGATGACATCAACCGGCTGCAGAAGGTAGGCAATAACTACTTTGCCCAGGGACAGGCCCAGGCCTTGGCTGCGGACAATACCGGTACCAGGCAAGGCTATGTGGAAAGATCCAATGTGGATCTGGTGAAGGAGATGACAAACCTTATTGAAGTGATGCGGTCTTACGAGGCGGGACAGCGATTACTACAAACCCATGATGAGCTGTTGGGTAAGGCAGTAAACCAGGTAGGTAGTTTAAGGTAATTTTATTAATGGGGTGAAGGTGTAGTGTTAAAAACAATACAATCCGCCCGTTCGGGCCTTTACGCGCAACAGCTGCAGATGGATGCCCTGGGTAATAACATCGCTAACATAAATACCACCGGCTATAAAAAAGAAAAGGTGGAATTTGCCGAACTGGTGCGCCAAAGACTTGGTCATAGGGGGACACCGGTGCTGGCCGACACTGAAAAGGTGCCGGAGGTGGGGGGCGGCGTGCGGCCCACCCAGGTGGCTAAGGTCTTTAGCCAGGGTGAATTACAGCCCACCGGCAGGCCCCTTGATTTAGCCATAAGCGGTGACGGTTTTTTCCGGCTGGTAAAGGACGGAGAGACCCTCTACACCAGGGCAGGCCAGTTTTCGCTCACTGCCGACGGCAGGATTATAAACCCGGCGGGATACCAACTGCCGCAACTAACTGTTCCCCAAGGGACCCAAGAGATTAATATAGGGGATGACGGCAGTGTTACTGCCACCGACGAAGAAGGTAAAACCACCTCCTTGGGAACAATTACCCTTTACAGATTTGAAAACACCGGCGGTTTAATACCCAGGGGTGAAAACATGTACCAGGCAGGTGAAGCTGCCGGAGCAATATATAACGATAATACAGGGGAAATAAAACAGGGCTACTTGGAAAGATCAAATGTGGATATTGTGGAAGAGATGGTAAAAATGATTGAGGCCCAAAGGGCCTATTCCTTAAATTCGCGGTCAATAAGAACCGCCGATGAGATGTGGGGTATAGCAAATAATATACGAAAATAATAACTAGTCAGTGACTGAAGGGAGTCTTTAATGGAGCCAGCAAAGTTAATAAAGGAGATTCAGGTTGGCATAGCAGAGTACAAGGTATCTGCTTCCCCCAATAAGATTATCACCTTGGGTCTAGGCTCCTGTGTGGGCGTGACATTATATGATCCCAGGGCCAAGGTGGGGGGGCTGCTGCACATTATGCTGCCTGACAGCACCCAGTTTAAGAATGTTACTAAACCGACAAAATATGCAGATTTGGGTATACCCCTGATGATTAGAGATTTAGAGCGCAAGGGTGCCCTAAAAAGCCGGTTGCAGGCTAAACTGGCTGGGGGGGCGCAAATGTTTTCCGGTCTGGACCGAAAGTTTGTTTTAAATATCGGACAAAGAAATGCTGAAATGACGAAAAAAATATTAAAACAGTTAGGTATTAGGGTGATAGCCGAAGAGTTGGGAGGAAACCGCGGTCGCACAATGATTATAGATTTAAACAACGGTCAGGTGACCATACGTACCATAGGCACCCCTTTAAAGGTGATATGATATGGAGTTTGTACAGTTTAAAAACCGCGTACATAAAACCTTTGGCTTGGACCTAAACAGTTATAAAGAAAATCAGTTAAGGCGCAGATTGGACAACCTGTTAAATAGGCGTAAGATAACCGGCTACCATGAGTTTTTTACAATGATGTCCGCCGATAGGCAGGAATACCTTAAATTTTTAGATTATCTGACCATAAATGTATCGGAGTTCTTTCGCGATATTAAAATGTTTGAGATACTGGAAAAAAAGGTTATTCCCGAATTGCTTGCGGACGGCAGAAGCTTAAAAATTTGGAGCGCTGCCTGTTCCCTAGGTGCAGAACCTTACTCGGTTGGTATTATACTGGATGAACAAAGCCCCGGTAAAAGGCATGTTATCGAGGCCACAGACCTGGATCAAGGCATTTTAATTAAAGCCAAGGAGGGGCTGTATAATGCCGAAACATTAAAAAATGTGAGCAAGGAGCGCCTGAACAAGTATTTTACAAAACAAAACGGTAAGTATTTAATTAATCAAAAGATAAAAGACAAGGTAAAATATAGGCAGCATGACCTGCTTAGTGACGCTTATCCCCAGGGTTATGACTTAATACTTTGCCGCAATGTTACCATTTATTTTACCCGGGAAGCCCAGGAAAGAGTTAATAGAAATTTTATTAAATCATTAAAAACCAATGGGTATTTATTTATCGGCGGTAGCGAAACAATTTTTAATTATGCTGAACTGGGCTTAAAGAAACTCGCTCCTTGTTTTTATAAAAAAATCTAAGGTTTAAATAAAAAGGAGTTGATGTAATGGCAAACACCGTTGATAATAGTAAGTTGACAGATACCCACCTGGACGTGTTGAGGGAAATTGGTAATATTGGCCTAGGCAATGCTGCCACCTCACTGGCCGAGATGTTAAATAAAAGAATAAACATGGAAGTGCCGAAGACAAAGTTTGTAACAATGGAAGAAGCAATGGAAGTTGTGGGGGGACTGGAGGAAGTTGCTGCCTGTGTAACACTTAGGGTAGAGGGGGATGTGCCGTCACAAATACTTTTTGTTTTTAACCAGGCAAGCACCCTGTATTTGGTGGATATGCTGCTGGGCTTGGATAAGGGAACCACCCAAGACCTGGATGAAATGGGTGAATCGGTGGTTAAGGAAATTTCCAATGTGTTAACAGGGTCTTTCTTAAGTGCCATTGGCACCATGACCCAGATGAAAATGTTGCCCCAGGTGCCCATGTTTGCCTATGACATGCTGGGTGCGGTGGTAAGCACCTCGCTGGTGGCCGGAGGCTACATTGAAGACCACATTTTGATGATTGAAACTGTCTTATTTGAAGAAAAGGAGCATATTAAGGGGCACTTCTTTCTTATCACCGAGGATAAATCTTTAAATACACTTTTTCAGGCCCTAGGATTAACTTTGAAATAGTCGGGAGGAAGTTATGAGCAAAAAAATACTGATTGTAGATGATGCTGCTTTTATGAGAATGATGATTAAGAACATAGTAACTAAAGCAGGCTATGAAGTGGTTGGCGAGGCGGAAAACGGCAATGTGGCATTGGAGCTGTACAAACAGCTCAAACCCGACCTGGTGACCATGGACATCACCATGCCGGAAATGGATGGCATTGAAGCGGTTAAGGCCATCCGCGGGGTAGATGCCAATGCCAATATCATTATGTGCAGTGCCATGGGCCAGCAGGCCATGGTGATGGAAGCAATTCAAGCCGGGGCAAAGGATTTCATTGTTAAGCCTTTTCAGCAGGATCGTATTATTCAAGCAATAGAAAGGGTGCTAAACAGGTAATGGGGGGCGCCGCATGAAAGGGGTGAGGCTCAGTGGGAAAGGATGTACTCTCGCAGTCGGAAATAGACTCTCTACTGCAGAGTATTGTCTCAGGAGAAGTAACAGCTGAACAAATAGTAGAGGATTCAGAGCAACTGAAGCTGAAAAACTACGACTTTCGGCGGCCTAATAAGTTCTCTAAAGAGCACCTGCGCACCTTCCAAGTTTTGCATGAGAGTTTTGCTCGCCTAATTACAAACTTCTTTTCGGGTCTATTGCATTCGCACATTGACATTGAGGTGGCCACGGTGGGACAGTTTACTTACGAGGAATTTACCCGCTCGGTGGTAACGCCCACCCTGTTAACCGTCTTTAAATTTGATTCTCATAAGGGAAGCGCAGTGTTGGAAACCAGTCCGCATTTTATAATGCCGCTGATAGATCTGCAACTGGGCGGAACCGGTGAGATGCCCGCAAAGGTGCGCGATTTAACGGATATTGAACTATCGGTGGCCCGAAAGCTAATAGATAGAATACTATCCCAATTGGGGGTAATTTGGAAGGATATAATTCCCGGTGAACCAAGTGTGACTTCTATGGAGACCAACCCGCATTTACATCAACTGTTATCACCCAGCGATATTGTTATGGTGATAACCTTTTCCACCATTGTGGGTGACGAGAACCGGGGTTTACTGAACCTTTGCCTGCCCTATAATTTTCTAGAGCCTGTGCTGTCTAAATTCTCGGTCAACCACATTAGCCAAACATACCACGAGCAAGAACAGGAAGACGTTATTGCTGTGGAACACTGGCTTAGAACATCAGAGGTTGAGTTGAGGGTAATGGTAGGCAACGGAAAAATTACCGTTAAAGACTTTTTAGGGCTTCAAATTGGGGATGTGCTCACCTTGGACAGGCAACAGGGGCAGGATTTGGACTTATTTGTGCAGGACCAATTAAAATTTAAGGTTCAAGCCGGAACCATAGGACAAAAGTTGGCGGTGCAAGTACTATCTCTGACGGAGGAGGCGTGGGAGTTTGACAAATAATAAATTGTTAGATCAAGAAGAAATAGACTTATTAATGAATAATCCGCAAACAGAACAGCAGCCGTCCGGGGATACCTCCGACACCGTAAACGCTGAACCGGAACAGTTGCTAAACCCTGATGAAAGGGATGCCCTGGGTGAGGTAGGCAATATTTCTATGGGTTCTGCCTCCACCACCCTATCAGAAATATTGAGTCAAAAGGTAAATATTACCCATCCCAAGGTGAGGATAACAACTAAGCAGGAACTTTTTGACAGTTTTTCCGTACCCTATTTGATAATTAAGGTGGATTTTATTGACGGGTTAAATGGCTTTAATGTTCTGGTGATGAGGGTGCAAGATGCCCTGGTGGTTGCCGATCTGATGATGGGTGGGGAAGGAACCCCTCAACATGTCCAATTGGGGGATATGGAAATCAGTGCCGCATCAGAGGCCATGAATATGATGATTGGAACAGCTTCCACCGCCCTGTCGCAGATGTTCAGTAAACCGATAAACATATCACCTCCCACCACCGTAGTGTTGGAGGATGCGGGTGAAGTAGAGACCAAGGATGCTTTGCCGGAAGTGGGTACCAATGATGCTTTGGTGGTAGTTTCCTTTAAGATGTCCATTGGTGATAAGATAGTGGACACCGAACTGATGCAAATTATGGGTGTTGAGACTGCCCGGGAAAAGGCCATGCTATTGCTGCAGGATTTAACCAGCATGATTGAAGAGGAGCCTGAACCGGCCCCTGCACCGGAACCGGCACCGGCAGCACAAACAGGGGGGAATGATACCCTGAGCCAAGAAATGATTGATGCGGTGCTCAGTGCTGAAAAAGATGCCGGGCCACCGCCGGCGCCGACACCGACACCGGCACCGGCGCCAACCACAACGCCCTTTGGCGGCGGGCTGCCCTCAAACGGCAACGGCGCCGTTGGACCGGCCCCCCGCAACCTTGACTTAATATTAGATATTCCCCTGCAGGTTTCGGTTGTATTAGGACGAGCCAAAAGGCCCATTAAAGAAGTGTTAAATATTGGGCCGGGCTCAGTGGTGGAATTGGAATCAATTGCGGACGAGCCGGTGGAGATCTTAGTCAACGGTACACTGGTGGCCGAAGGTGAAGTTGTGGTGGTAAACGAAAACTTCGGCGTAAAAATAACCAATATCATCAGCCCGGAGGAAAGGGTAAAGAGATTGGCCACCTAATTATGAAAGGCGCCCCATGGGGCGCCTTTTACAGCTTTCTGATCACTAAGCCGGTATTTAATTTGGGATAAAAATAGGTGCTCTTTTGGGGCATTTTTTCTCCGCCCACCGCCACAGCGGTTACTTCTTCCACCAGGGTGGGGTTCATGAAAAAGACACATTGGTACTGGCCGCTGTCTACCAGTTTCAATGCCCCGGCCTCTTCCTGGGTGTAGGTTAGATTTGATTCCTTAGCCCGCTGTTCACTGCCAATTCCCAAAAGCCTTTCTAAAATTGCGGTGTGCAAAACTGATACGTCGAGCCCCTGCCAGGCCAAGGATTTTTCCCTGGGCATCAGCCTGTCCATGGCGGCTTCGCTTTCTAAAGTGACCACATAGCCCGTATTGCCCCCGGCATACAGGCCAAAGGCCCGGCGGTGGTTAATTCCCATTCCCCTGTCAAAACCGCCCTTACGGTAAACCTGGTCTAAAAACTCAGCAATATTACTGCCGTCCGGGTTCACCGGCACAGGGTCCACGACAAACTCTTCCTTCAATTGTTCAAGCAGCCTAGACAAGTTGAAGTTTGCTACATTTTTGACCAAGCGGTGGGTGGGCAGGATTATCAGTCCCGGGTCATATAAATTGACCAGGGTCATCATGACGTAATCATAGGCCTGGTCACCGGGCTCGCCCGTCAGACCTTCTTCTTCCCTGCGGTAATTGCGGTAATTTAATGAAGTTTCATAGCGATGGTGCCCGTCGGCAATAAAGATGCGCTGCTTTTCCATGGCCTCCTGCACCTTTTTAATTGCCTCTTCATCCTTAATGACGGTTAAACGGTGGGTGATGCCTTCTTCATCGGTGAACTCCAAGTCAAGGTCATTCCCTGCCGCCTCTTCGATTATCTTGTCTATGGTTAAGGAATGGTCTGCATAAAGACCAAAGATAGGGCTGAAGTTGGCCTTGCAGGCTTTCATTAGCGCCAGGCGGTCAGCCTTATGTTTAGGCAGTGTTTCTTCGTGGGGAAGAACAACTCCCTTTTCGTAGGGTTCAATTTTAACTCCACAGATAAAGCCGGTACGTGTTTTCTCTGTTCCGTTAACCACATATTGCTGCTGGTAGCGGTACAGGGCCGGTTTTTCTTCCTGCAGCAGCACCTTTTTTTCTATCCATTCATTAAAGGTTTTTGCCGCCCGGGTGTAACGGTTGTCTGTATCGGTATCGGTGGCATTGATTTTTCCGTATTCTAACCGGATGATGTTATAGGGGTTTTTGTCGTAATACTGCTGTTGGGCAGCCGGGCTAATTACGTCGTAGGGCGGCGTAACCACCTGGGACATGTCGCCTACTAAATCCAAATTATAACGCAGCCCCCTAATAGGCACGATTGTTGCCAATGTTATTTCGCTCCTTTCGCTGTTTGAGAAATATATTCCATTTTAGTATAGTTGCCCATAAGTTACAAGTACAGCTTGTGGACAAGCCGCTAGTCACTTATTCTTGTCCAGCGGTTGAGGTCCCTTTTGTAATATTTTTCCATGGTGCGCTTAAAGGCGTCTTCTAAATCTATGTTCATGCTGTTTGCCATACAGGCAACTATAAACATAATGTCACCGAGCTCTAGGGCCAGATCCCCCGGTTCTTCGGTGGGCTTTTTGGGTTTTTGACCATAGCGGTGATTGATCTCCCTTGCCAGTTCACCCACCTCCTCTGACATCCTGGCCATCATGGAAAGCGGGTGCCAGTAGCCCTCTTCAAATTGACTAATCCATTTATGTACCTCTTTTTGCATATCTTTAAGTTCCATCTTTGCCCTTCCCCCTATATATCCAATGCTCTTGGTAATAATGTATAAAATATCAAAGATTAGCATATTTTGCAATTGGGCCTTTACTTGTCATAAAGCGGGGGGTCCCTTAGTAATATTAATTAACCGGTCATGTCTGTAATTAAATTGTTTAAATGGGGGGAATGGGGTGTGAGGATTCCGCAGTTAAATTTTAATATTCCTTACCGGTATCGAAAACTTGTACTGCCGGTGGGGCTGGTCTTGGTGGCTTTGCTGCTGCTGTGGCTGGCGGCTTCAGTCTTTAAGGCAGGCAGTGAGAAGGTAAATGCCGATGAACTTTTAAACAAAAGTTTACATAATACCCTGAACAGTAAGAGCTACCGCTTTGATATTGAGTGCCGGTTGGGGGAAAACAAAGACCTCATCAGTAAGGTTCAGGGTGAAAGGGTAGGAAATGAGCAGGTGCATATTAAGGGCTCTTTAATTAATTCTCCGGTGGAGTTTGTGCAGTATTATGACAACACCTATATGAAGGACCCCTTTACAGAGCAATGGCTGACCCTGCAGGGCAATCAGCTGGCCCAGGCAGAATCCTTTATAATTGAATTAAACCCGCTGGCTAATTTTAATTTTAAAGATGTGCCGGTGTTAAATTATGCAGGCCGGGAAGAATTGGACGGCCAGGAAATGCAGGTGTTGGAATTACAGCCCAATGTGCACATTCCTTTTTTAGAAAACCAATTTAACACCTTCAATTACAAGCTGTGGATTGACCCCAAGGATCAGCGTATAAAAAGGGCAGTAATTGACGCCGGCCACACAGGCAACCCCAGGGCATTAATGAATTTAGATTTAAGACTGTATGACTATGACCATGAAATAGTAATTCAGCCCCCCCTTGACGATAAAAGAGATTAGGCTCCGGTGCAGAAAAAAGGAAAGAAGGGACCACATAGTGTAAAATTGTTGTAGGAAAAAAAGAAACAAGAGACCACTCTTTTTGGTAAAATAAAGTCGACCAAAACCCAAATTACCAAAGGAGTGTCTCTTGTGAATACTATTCTACTACAAAAATGCGAAAAATTCATTGAGCAATTATTAAATTTTTTTGCTTCAGATAGAATTAAGGCCATTGAAGAGATGGAAACCACCTTAAAAGAATACACGGACAATTTTATTGTGGATATGATGAGTGCATATCTTGAAGCCCTTGATAAATCTATAGTAGAAGACAAAACCGGCCGTAAAAACAAAGGTCTGGTAATACAAAGAAAAAATGATAAACGAGA
>NZ_KL544002.1:0-20829 GCF_000711975.1 Desulfofalx alkaliphila DSM 12257
ATCATTTTTTCTTTGTATTACCAGACCTTTGTTTTTACGGCCGGTTTTGTCTTCTACTATAGATTTATCAAGGGCTTCGAGATATGCACTCATCATATCCACAATAAAATTGTCCGTGTATTCTTTTAAGGTGGTTTCCATCTCTTCAATGGCCTTAATTCTATCTGAAGCAAAAAAATTTAATAATTGCTCAATGAATTTTTCGCATTTTTGTAGTAGAATAGTATTCACAAGAGACACTCCTTTGGTAATTTGGGTTTTGCTCGACTTTATTTTACCAAAAAGAGTGGTCTCTTGTTTCTTTTTTTCCTACAACAATTTTACACTATGGTCAACTTTCTTCATTATGTTTCTTTTTCACACCAATCGCAACTATTGCACAACTGAACACGTCCCACAAAAACATCCTGCACCATCTTTAATGTATTTTTAGGGTAACTTTTTTCTTTATAGTGGAATACTATTTCCCGAGGCGCAATAGATATTAAGGCACTGAGCAGTAGGTCCTCGTAGTTGATGTCGCTCTCAATCATGTTTAATACAAAATCGTCAATTTCCTCATGATTTAGTCTTTTCTTATTTTTGTCATAAAGACCAAAATACCCATTGTCTTTCACAATTATATGAACCTGATCGATGCGCGGCTCTTGAATTTCAACAAAATACCTTAGCAATTGAATGAATTCACCGTATTCCCGCTCAATTAAAAAGTCGTCCACTGCATTGTCAATGGCATCCTTGAGCTCAGATATATACTCTTTTAAACGAAATCGGATAAAGCCATCAACAACCAGATGGTCATGGTTAGAAAGGTACTCATTTAACCGTTGATAAATTTGGTTGCGGCGCTGATTATGTACCCTATAGCCCATTTCCCCGTTCTTCATTCTTAACTTTTCAACGGTGTGCTGAAAAATCCTCTGTTTTTCCTCTTCATTAAAGTAGTAATAGTTTTCGCGTATAAGGTCATTTAAGAGAACTGATTCCCATTTATTTAAGATAACATCTGACACTACACTGGCAACATAATTTTGAAATAATTTATATTCCTTCTCGCCATTACTGGGCGGGCAGCATTTATTACCCAAATTACATGATAAAAAAGTATACTTCCCTGCGGGCAATTCACTAACCTCTACCTTTATGCCCTCATCTTCTAAAATGCAGAACTGACGTCTTAAATTTGCTTTCAGTAAATCAACATGCTTTGAGGCTCCAATGGAAATACATGGGTTCACATAATCACCCCTTCCATTATTACAATACATTATATGTGGCGGATATTTTCATGTTTACAATTTTACTTCCTAAGAGCAGTATAGACGAAATAAGTTTGCACTATGCCAAGAAAAAACTAAGGCATCAACCATAAAGTTGATGCTTACCCAATTTAATAAGGTTCTTTAAATATCACTCCAATTATAGAAAGTATTTTTCTTTATTTAACAATTTATTTATGCAAATACATAAAAGGCAGTTTTAATTAACATGCTATCTTAAGAAAATTGAACGGAGTGAAACTATGGCAACCACAGAAGTCCCTATCTCAAAGAAATTTAGTGAAAACATTGATTACCTGTTAAAAGAGATGCACATTGAAAAGAACTTTGATATCATTTACCGCAAATTAGAGTACGGCGGCAAAGATTTCGGCTTGTTTTTTGTGGATGGATTTGCCAAAGATGATGTATTGCTGCTTATAATGAGGGAATTAAAGCGCCTTACTTCCAGCGACCTAAGAACAAACACCATTGATAAATTGGTGCAAACCTTTATTCCTTACATTGAGGTTGAGACCACCGAAGATTTAGAAGAGGTGATAGGGCAAATACTGGCCGGACAAGCGGCATTAATAGTGGACGGCTGTACCCAAGCCCTTTTAATTGATATACGTGAATACCCGGTCCGTTCCCCTGAAGAGCCTGACATTGAAAGGGTGGTTAGGGGACCCCGGGACGGCTTTGTGGAAACAATTGTTTTTAACTGTACCTTAATCCGCAGAAGAATAAGAGATCGTTCTTTGGTAATGGAATATATTCAAGTGGGCAAGCGCTCGCAAACCGACATTGCCCTTGCATATATTGACAGCATAGCTGATCCTGAACTGGTAAAAAGACTAAAAAAGCAGTTGGAAGATATTGATGTTTCCGGCCTTTCGATGGGTGAGAAAACCCTGGAGGAATTCATATTTGGCAAAAATCTGAACCCCTATCCTATGGTACGATACAGCGAAAGGGCTGATACCTGTGCAGTTCACCTGCAGGAGGGGCATGTATTAATAATAGTGGACGGCACACCCAGTGTAATGATTTGCCCCACCACCTTTTGGCATCACCTGCAGCATGCCGAAGAATACCGTCAAAAACCCATAGTGGGTGCCTTTTTGCGTTGGGTTAGATTTATAGCAGTGGCAGCTTCATTATTTTTACTTCCACTTTGGTATTTATTTGCCACCAACCAGCATTTACTGCCGGCAAGCCTTAAATTTATCGGTCCGGAAGAGGTGGGGCAAATACCCTTATTTTGGCAGTTTATAATTGCTGAAATCGGTATAGAAGTATTAAGAATGGCAGCCATACATACCCCCAACGCCTTGGCAACCGCCCTTGGCTTAGTGGCCGCCCTATTAATCGGTGAAATAGCCGTTGAGGTGGGGCTATTAACCAGCGAAGTGATTTTATACTTAGCCGTAGCAGTAACAGGAACCTTCGCCACACCCAGTTATGAGTTGAGCTTAGCCAACCGCATTTCAAGGTTGTTATTTCTAATAAGTACGGCGATATTTGGTCTGTACGGCCTAATAGGAGCAGTGCTGCTTTGGTTTATACTGCTGGCATCAACAAAAACCTTAAATGTACCCTACATGTGGCCACTAATACCCTTTAATGCAAAAGCTATGTTTGTAGTGCTGTTCCGTGTTCCTATTCCCATGAAACTTGAAAGGCCCAGTATTCTAAACCCCCAAGATAAAACCAATGATTAAAGGTATCAAAAAGCCCTCCGGAAATCTTGAAAATCCCGGAGGGCTTTATCTTTATTGGTGGGCGGGAGAAGAATTGAACTTCCGACCTCTTGCGTGTCAAGCAAGCGTTCTCCCACTGAACTACCCGCCCAATATCTTTGAAGTGCATATAATATTATGCTATATATGCACTTCAAAGTCAAGGATATTTAATTGGCCATTCCCTGCCTTAGTTTAAACCACAATCCCTGTTCTTTGACCCGTTCAGTGGCCAACAAAGGCACCTGTTTTAATACTTTTCCATTATATAATACGGCAGCATGTCCCAGTTGTTGGCCCTTTTCCACCGGTGCAGGGACACTGCCGGGCATGTAAACCTTTAATTCTACCTTGCCCCCATCCTTAGGTGCATCAACCACTATGTCATCACCGGCTTCCACTGCAACATCACTGTGCACACCGCTTTCAACCTGCACAGCTCCAAGAACTTCCCCCTTTTCTACTGCCCTTTGCTCTTCAAACTCATTAAAGCCATATTCCAACAATGCCGCAGCATCCTCATACCTGTTTCTGCTGTGCAGCACCACTGCTATCAGCTGCTGACCGTTTCTGGTGGCCGAAGCAATCAAACAATTGCCCGCCCGGGCGGTGGTGCCGGTTTTCACCCCGTCTATCCCGGGGTAATCGCTGCGCAGCAAGCGGTTGGTATTGCGAACATCCATTTTACGCCCATTTTCAGCCCAGTGAATGGTGGCTTCCTTAGTGCTTACCAGCTCTGCAAAAGCATCATTTTTCAGCGCATAACGGGTAATCAGTGCTAAGTCGTAGGCAGTGGAATAATGGTTTGGCACCGAGTAGCCATTGGTATTTACAAATCTGGTGTTAACTGCCCCAATGGCCAAGGCCTTTTGATTCATAAGTTTTACAAAATTATCATGATTGCCACCCAGGTGTTCAGCAATGGCAATGGTGGAGTCATTGGCCGAGAACAGTGCTGCAGCTTTAGTAAGATCGCCCAGACTTATCTTCTCTTCTGCCCGCAGATTAATTTGTGAGCCCACAGAAATATTTTCTGCCCTTTTGCTCACCGTCACAATTTCATTGGCATCGCCCAGCTCTAAGGCCAGAATGATTGTCATCACCTTTGTTAAACTGGCAGGTGAGCGCTGTTTATCAGGGTTTTTAGCATAATAAACTTGACCCGTTTTGGCATCCATTAACACCGCCGCATCGGCGGTCACCTTAGGGCTGGCTGCAGCTATATCGGGATAAGCCATTAAAACGGCCAAAAGGGCCAGCAAGGAATAAACCTGTATTTTTTTAATTGTCAATTTACTTGTCCCCCCCCAAGCTTATTTTTACTAGGGCCGTCCATATTTATTAACAATATTAATTCCATTTTTTAACACAGTAACTTAGTGCTAAGGTTACCACTAGCAAAATATGTATAAATAGAATCCAATATAAATAAGGGTGGTGTAATTTTTGAGAGTTTGGACCTTTAACTTTTACAAATGGCGAAAACGGTTACCTATTATGGCTGCCTTTGTTGCGGTGGCAGTTATGCTTTCGGTGGTTATTTTTCACAGCCCCACAGATGACATTGCCGTAACTGGAGACACAGCGGTAAAGCAACAGCAGGCAGCCTACTACCGGGTAAAGACAGAAGAAAAGGTGGCAGCTTTAACCTTTGACTGGAGTTACGGAGAAAAGGTGGCGGTGCCAGTATTGGATATCCTGAAGGAAAGGGATGTTAAATGTACATTTTTTTTATCCGGCCCGGCATCCCTAAAGTACCCGGAAATATCTAAGCGTATAGCTAAAGACGGCCATGAGGTGGCCAGTCACGGCAACGAGCATGTGGATCTTGACAAATTGTCTAAGAAAGAAATTCAAAAAAACATAATGGAAGCACATAAAAGTATTAAAGAGGCCACCGGTCATGAAGCAAACTTAATCCGCTGTCCCAACGGGGCTTGGAAGGGGTCGGTATTAGAAGCCGCCAATGAAATCGGGTATACCGTCATTCAATGGGACACAGACTCACTGGATTGGTTTAAAGACCGCAGTTCTGCACAAATTGCCGACCAGGTGTTAAAAAATGTATCGCCGGGAGACATTATACTAATGCATGCCAGCGATGTTTGTGACCGTACCCCCGATGCCTTGCCCACCATTTTAGATGGCCTAAAAGAAAAGGGCTATAAACTGGTAACGGTATCAGAGTTGCTGAAATACGGCCCCGGCACCACAGATTAAACTAATAAAGAGGGGTGGACAACAGTCCACCCCAAAACTATGCCACCTATGGTTTTCTACGGCGCATTACCAGATATGCCACAGCCAGCAATATGGCCACCAGCACCACCACATCCAGACGGTGAAACCAGGGTTTAATTTGCTGCCAATTTTCTCCCATTTTTAAACCCACATATGTCAGCAGTATACTCCAGGGCAGCGAACCTAAAAAGGTATACAAGACAAACCTTTTAAAGTTCATTTTAGCTACCCCTGCCGGCAGGGATATGAAGGTGCGGATAACCGGCATTAGCCGGGTAAAAAACACAGTGGCTTCACCGTAGCGCTCAAACCAGCGATCTGCTAAAAATATTTTATCCCTGGATATTCCCACATAGCCGCCGTAATGCAGTAGCAGTGGGCGGCCACCCCGCAGGCCAATATAGTAAGAAACCACCGAGCCCACCGTACCCCCCACCGTACCCGCCATCACCGCTCCCCAAAAACTCAACTGCCCAGTGGACACTAAGTAGCCCCCAAAGGGCAGTATTAGTTCACTGGGCAGCGGTATGTTGGCACTTTCAATGGCCATTCCGATGGCAATTCCCCAGTAGCCAAGGGCAATGATAAAGTCTGTCACCCATGAAAAACACTTTTCTACCAAGGAAAAAAAGGCATCTACCATCCAATCACCCCCATTTACAGCCTATGCCGCCGGGAGCGTGGTTAGTCCTTAATTACCTTTATCCTTTGTGCATCCACCTGGCAATTAAAACCCAGGTTTTTTAAGTCCGGCACAGATATGTAAGAAATAAAATTGGCCACCTCCAACGGATGAATTGTTTCTCCATTGGCGGGAATAAACAGTTTTTTACCCAGGCCGGTTAAATAACTTCCGTTGCGAGCATCATCCCATTCCACTTGATAGCCCAAGCTTTCCATCGCAAAACGAAGGGGGATATAATAGACGCCGTTCTTTTGATAAGGGGCACCCATTAACCTATACTGCTTACCGTTTACTACTGCCCTGTTTTCTCCCACTGTAAACTCTACCTGTATTTGGTCGTCAGGCTTTATTAATTGTTTAGCCCCATGTATTTCTAACCCCGGTGAAAGAATCTTTTTATCAGGCTCTATTCCAACACCGTCAATGTAGCGACCCCCGGGCAGCTGATATTTGGCAGCGGTTACCTTCAGAGCTCCCCCGTTGTGTAGGTTAAATAAGGTCTGTACTGTGCCTTTACCATAAGTTTGGGCTCCAACCAGAGTAGCAACCCCATGGTCTTGCAAAGCACCGGCCAGTATTTCCGCTGCACTGGCGGTATTGCCGTTCACCAATATAACTAAAGGAATACCCGCTGCCCTGCCTGTGCCATAACTGCGGTAAACAATACTTTCGCGATTATTGTCTACCACACTGACAACTGCCGTGCCCACCGGCAAGAAATGCTCTGTTATATGAACCGCAGACATTAGGTAGCCGCCGGTGTTATTACGTAAATCTATTATCAAACCGTCCACCGCAGAAGATTTTATTTGCTGTATTGCCGCTGTAAATTCATTGGACGTTTCTGTGCCAAAACTATCTATGGCCACATAACCAATATTATCGAATATGATATCGGTGGTGACTGTGGGGGCATTTACCGCCGATCTTTTGAGGGTAACATCAAACTGTTCTTTCCCCCGCTGCAGCGTTAATGTCACGGTGGTACCTTCCACACCCCTAACCTTGTCGGCAACTGCGCTCAACGGCTCTTGGTAAGCGCTTTGCCCGTTTACCTTAATTATAATATCCCCCACCCTTAAATTTGCCTTTTGGGCGGGAGAGTTGTCAAAAACTGCGACCACCTTTGGGTAGTCGCCCTCTGCCTCCATTTTTATACCTATGCCAACATAATTGGCGTCTAGGGAATCAGTAAAGTTTTTTAACGACTCCGGTGTCATGTATTCTGTGTGGGGATCGTTTAAACTGTCTAGCATCCCTTCTATGGCGCCGTTAACTAAGTCGTCAAGCTTAGGCCGATCAACATGATAGTTTAAGGTATAATCTAAAACCTCTTCAATGGTGGTAATCCCGTCAACATAGTTTTCATAGGCCTGTGCAGGCTTGGGACAAATTAAGGCCACCATTAGCACCAATATTAATGATAATTTTTTAAACAAAAATATCCCCCCACCGCTGTTTTTCTTTACTAAACAATTCGCTATTTGGTTAAAAAAACCTGCAAGCAGGTATTAATGAAGCCGGTGGTGAAAATAATAAGTAAGATAATATGAGGTAGGTGCTACATGTGTCCCTAGATACATTGATTGTGGTAGACGGAAACAGTTTGGCCTACAGGGCCTTTCATGCAATCCCCCTTTTAACAACCACCCGGGGGTTAATAACTAATTCCGCTTATGGTTTTACCAACATGCTGTTAAAGTTAATAGATGATGTGCAGCCCGGCTTGGTGGCAGTGGCCTTTGATAAAGGCCGGGTTACCTTTCGCAATGAGCAGTACAGCCAATATAAAGCCAACCGTAAGGCAATGCCCGACGAATTGCGGCCCCAGTTTCCCATAATTAAAGATATTTTAAAAGCAATGCGCATTCCGATATTTGAGCTGGAAGGATATGAAGCCGACGACTTAATTGGCACCATAGTGGCCAAAGCGGAACAAACGGGCTTGTCAACTTTAATTGTCACCGGCGACCGGGATGCCTTGCAGCTTGTTTCCCCCCGCACCAAGGTGCTTATGACTAAAAGAGGCATTACTGAACATGAAATTTATGATGAAGGCAAGGTGTGGGAACGCTTTGGGGTTTACCCCAATCAGTTTACCGACTTTCGCGGACTCACCGGGGACAGTTCTGACAACATTCCCGGGGTGCCCGGCATTGGGGAAAAAACGGCAGCCAAGCTACTGCAGCAGTACCCTACATTGGAAGAAGTATTAGATAACCTGGACCGCCTGCCCAAAGGTCAGCGGGAAAAACTGGAAAAGTATAGGGAGCAAGCGCTTTTATCAAAAAAGTTAGCCACCATCGAGCAGCAAGCGCCCATAGAAATTGATTTAGCGGCATGCTCTTACAGCGGGCCGGATTATCCACCACTGCTGGAACTGTTCACCGAGTTGGAGTTTAGGTCTCTCATTAAGTCAATTTTAAATAAGCAAAAGGATCAAAAGGGCAGCAAGCAACAAAAAGACAGCATCCTGCCCGCAGTGAATAGGTATCAGGTGGGCTATCAAAAAATAACCAAACCTGAAATACTGCAGCAGCTGTTGGATGAAGCAAGACAGCATGGAAAAATTTCCTTGCTGTTAAGCGGCACCCGGGAAACGGGTGTAGCAACCGCTGCCATTGCAACACAAGACAATGTTTATTACATACCGGTGGAAGGTGCAGATGCCCCTTATCTAAAAACAATTAAGGAATTATGTGAGGATGAGCAAATTGCAAAGTTATGCCATGACGGTAAAAACACCATATGGCTGCTGCACCGTCATGGTATTGAACTGAACAATCTAGGTTTTGACACCATGATTGCCGCCTATTTATTAAACCCGGCCACTTCTAACTATGATTTGGAAGACCTGGCCATGGAGTATTTGGGCATAGTACTGCCCGGCAAAGGGGAGGTTGCTGCACCGGCAGGTTCAGACGCCATTAATAAACTAGTACCGGTACTGCACGATAAAATAAAAGAACTACAGGAAGAACGCTTGTTTTATGAAGTAGAGTTACCCTTGGTTAAGGTATTGGCAAAAATGGAAATTGCCGGAGTGGCAGTGGATAAGGATATGTTGGCGGAAATGTCAGCGGAGCTGGGTCAACGCTTATCATCCCTTTCTGCTGAAATCTATCAATTGGCCGGTGAAGAGTTTAACATTAACTCTCCCAAGCAGTTGGGTAAAATACTTTTTGAAAAGCTAAAGCTGCCGGTTATCAAAAAGACTAAAACCGGCTACTCCACCGACGCCTCGGTGCTGGAGCAACTGGCAGAAAAACATGATATCGTTGAAAAAATATTGGAGCACAGACAGTTAGCAAAATTAAAATCAACATACGCCGACGGTTTGGCCATGCTTATTAACAAGAAGACCAAGTGCATTCACACCACGCTGCACCAAACGGTAACAGCCACCGGGCGGCTGTCCAGCGCTGAACCCAACCTGCAGAACATTCCCATTCGCATGGAGTTGGGGCGCCGTATTCGAAAATTCTTTGTTCCCCGGCATAAGGAAAACCTTATTTTAACGGCGGACTATTCACAAATCGAACTGCGTGTGCTGGCCCATATAGCCGGGGACCCCGGCTTTTTAGAAGCCTTTAATAAGGGGCAGGATATACACGCCCGCACAGCCTCAGAGGTGTTTAACGTACCCATCGATGAGGTTACCCCGGAAATGCGCGAACGATCTAAGGCAGTTAACTTTGGTATTGTATATGGCATCAGTGAATACGGCTTGGCAAGGGATATTAAAGTAAGCCGGGCTGAAGCGCGCAAGTATATCGAAAATTACTTTGCCCGCTGTCCCGGGGTAAAAGATTATATCGACCGTATCATCAGAGAGGCTAAAGAAAAGGGTTACGTTACCACTGTATTAAACCGGCGCCGCTACCTGCCGGATATCTTGAGCCCCAACAGGATGACCCGCAGCTTTGGTGAGCGCACCGCCATGAATACACCCATACAGGGCAGCGCTGCGGATATTATTAAACTAGCAATGGTTCGTGTTGATAAAGAGTTGCAAGATAAAAAACTTAAATCTAAAATGATACTGCAGGTTCATGACGAGTTGATATTTGATGTTCCTAAAAATGAACTGCCGGTGGTAGTACCCTTGGTGAAAGAGTGTATGGAAAAGGCCATCACCCTTGACGTTCCCCTGGTGGTAGAAGTCAAGGCCGGCCCCAGTTGGTACGATGCAAAACCGGTGGATGAAGCAAACTTGATAATGGAGTAACGGATATGCCGGAATTACCAGAAGTAGAAACCATTAAACACTCACTACAAACACATATCACAGGTTTAACCATAGCCGATGTTAAAGTATTTCTGCCCAAAATTATACGCAGTCACACCCCCGGTGATTTTAAAAAAGCATTGGTGGGGCAAAAAGTTAAAGACCGACTTTACCGGCGCGGCAAGTATTTAATGATACCTTTAAGTGAACGTACTTTGGTTGTTCACTTTAGAATGACCGGCAGGCTGGTTTTTTTAGATGAAAAAACGGACTTGCCCAAGTATACGCACCTGCTTTTTGTTTTTGATAATGGAAGACAGATGGCCTTTGCCGATATGCGCCAATTTGGGCAAATTCACCTACTGCCCAATGCAGAAGTTAACAAGATAGCGGGCATAAAAAATATGGGGCCGGAGCCACTGGGTGACAATTTCACAGTGGAATACTTCCAAAGGGAATTAAAAAGAAGGCGGGCAAAGATAAAATCCCTGTTATTAAATCAATCCTTTGTGGCCGGCCTGGGCAATATTTACGCCGATGAGGCACTGCATTTGGCCAAAATAGACCCTGAGCGTCCCGCTCAACAGTTAACAAAGGATGAAATTATACAGTTACATCAGGCCATTGTGGCAGTGTTACAACAGGGGATTAAAAACCGAGGCACTTCCTTTAGGGACTACGTGGATGCCCAGGGCAACATCGGCAATAATCAAGATATGCTGCAGGCCTATAACCGTAAAGGGCAGCCATGCAACTTTTGCGGCACAGCCATTGAGCGCAAAAAAGTGACGGGCCGCAGTTCATACTACTGTCCACAGTGCCAAACTTAGCACCATGGTTGAACATGCACCAAATTACTTTCTTTCCCATATAGTGAACAAAAATATACTGAGCTATATGGGAGGGAAATGTTTTGGAACTGCTGACGACAGCAATTTTCGCACTGGCCCTAAACATCGATGCCCTGGGGGCCGGGGTAGCTTACGGCATAAGAAAAATTAAAATACCTTTCTCTTCGTTATTAATAATAAGCCTAATGTCAGTACTGGCAATTATCATTTCGATGACCTTTGGCCATGTGGTTGCCGGTTATCTTTCAGAGGCTTTAGCCACTCGCATTGGCGGCATCATGCTGATGTGCATCGGCGTGTGGATACTAATACAGTCTTGGCCTAAATCAAAGGGCAAAAAGACTAAAAATATGTTAGAAACTAATGACCCAACGGTAATGCAAATACGTATCCGCTCCTTAGGCCTGGTAATCCAAATACTGCGGGACCCTTCAATGGCAGACCTAGATAAATCAGGGGTTATCAGCCCCCAAGAGGCCCTGCTGTTGGGAACAGCGCTGGCCATGGATGCCTTTGCCGCCGGTTTTGCCGTTTCAATGATGGGTTTTAATCTTTTGCTAACGGGCATAGTGGTCGGTGTGGGGCACATAGTAATGACCTACGGAGGATTGTTAATGGGCAGCGGTATTTCCACCTCCGCCATCGGACATAGAATAGCTGTATTACCGGGATTTTTGTTAATAGCACTGGGGTTATCCCAAATGTATTAATTCTAAAAAATATCAACTGGGTGATAGTAATGACTGTTATCGGATTGACCGGTGGCATTGCCAGCGGTAAAACCAGCGTAGCTAATTACTTAGCTCAACTGGGAGCAAAAATATTAGATGCTGATATAATAGCAAGAGAGGTGGTTGCTCAAGGCAGCCCGGCGCTAAAGGAAATTGCACACACCTTTGGGCCGGGCGTATTGCACGCCGATGGCACCTTAAACAGAAAAAAACTGGCCTCTATAGTTTTTGATAACAGTGAAGCCTTAGAAAAATTAAACGCAATTATGCACCCCAAAATTTCAAAAATAGTTGCCGATGAAATTGCTTGGCATAAACAAACAGGGGAGCAAAAGATGCTGCTACTGGTGGCCCCACTTTTAATTGAGGTAGGCCTTCACAAACAAGTGGACCAAGTTTGGCTGGTGCATGTTAACCCTCAAACCCAAATCGATCGTTTAATAAAAAGGGACAAGCTTAGTAAAGAAGAGGCCCTAAAACGTATTAACTCACAGCTGCCGGAATCGGAACGGTTAAAATTCGCCCATGAGGTGATTGATAACAACGGCAGCTGGGAAAACACACGCAAGCAAGTATTGAAGTTATGGAATCTCTATGCAACCGGTGATACTGATAAAAAGAACTGAATATATTTTGCAATAGCATTTGCTTACCTAAGTTTTGTGGAGTGATATGTTTGTTCCGACAGAAGAAAAAAAAGATGCCCTATATAAAATTAATTCTGCTGCTGGCAATAATGTTATTTGTACTTTTTAAAAGCCATGACTTAGCCAAGCAGATTTACCCATTTCCCTATCGCGAATCCATTACCCACCATGCCATAGCCAACAATATAGACCCTTACCTACTGGCAGCATTAATAAAAACTGAAAGCAACTTTAATCCCGAGGCCACTTCACCGGCCGGCGCCCGAGGTCTATTGCAAATTATGCCAGATACAGGTATGTGGATTGCCGATCAAATGGGAAGAACAGATTTTAACCCTGACCAGTTATATAACCCAGAAATAAGTATTAACATGGGTGCCTGGTACCTGTCTAATTTAAAAAAAGAATTTCCCGGAGACCAAGCCTTAATTTTAGCCGCATACAATGCCGGTCGCGGCAACGTTAGTAACTGGTTAGAAAATGGATACTGGACCGGTGAAACTAAAAACATCGACCAAATACCCTTCGCAGAAACCAGGCATTATGTGCGAAAGATAATGTGGAATTACAAGGTATATAAACTACTATATGACGGCACTAATCAGTAAAATTGCCTTGCAGAGATCTCACCACTATGTTATAATGTTTCTTGTCAGTAAACGTGTCGGAGTGGCGGAATCGGCAGACGCGCACGTTTGAGGGGCGTGTCCGAGAGGGTGAGGGTTCAAGTCCCTCCTCCGACACCAAGGCAAAAAGCCTTTGCAAACTTCTAATTATTAGAATATGCAAAGGCTTTTTTATTGTTTATTAACTAATATTTAGTAGTTATAAAGCTCGTCTAGTATTGCGTTGTTAAAAACGGTGATAAAATCCTAAAGGGGTGCGGACAAAATCTTGGACAACTTAAGCCACTAATCCTATGCGCTGTCGGTACTCCACTGGACTCATCACACCTTAATTTGATTCTTTACTCATTATACCAGACAAGACATCTATCAAGGTGTAACTGTCAAATAATTTTGAACAAATTTACGCAAATAACTATTAACACCTAGTTATTCCCAAAAATGGTTTCCCTGTGCTTGATTCTATAGCTATCCCCAGTAAGATTAATCACTTCACTCCTATGAATAAGCCTATCCAGGATAGCAGTGGCCCCCAGTAACTCACTCCAATCTTCCGAGCTTTTGTTAGATATTGCTATCACTGAAGACTGGCCATAAAGTTTGTTGATTAGCTGGAAAAAAAGATTTCCTTCATGGCGGTCCATGGCTAAAAACATCAAATCATCAATAATTACCAGGTCTGAGTCAATGATTTTTATTAACCTTGTCTTGGATTTACGGGTAATTTCCTGGGTTTTAAGTACCTGCACCAAGTCATCCATGGTAATAAAACTAACTTTATAGCCTCTATGCACTGCTTCCAATCCTAGTCCGGTAGCAATAAAGGTCTTGCCGACCACGGGTGGGCCAAGCAGTATCAGGTTATATCCTTGATCCAGCCACCATAATTCTCTTAGTTGTTTTAGCTGTTTTTTGCTTAGAGATTTTTGTTCTCTTAGGTCAAATTCATCAAGAGTTTTGTGCTCCGGAAAGGCAGCCTGTTTGAGCCGCCTTTCCAGGGATTTTTCTTCACGCCTTTGAACTTCATAGCTAATTAGTTTGAAAAGAAAATAGTGTTTATGCTTATTTGCGTAAATCTGTTGATTCTAGTTTACCAGTTACACAGGATATCATTAAAATCATTTATGCTGACTCCATTCCAAAACCGGTTATAAAATATCTCATTTTTTCCAGAATTAAGATGCTTGATAATTGAATCTGTTTCCGAAAAACTGCCAATGCGTTCCGGTATCTGTATCTGTTTCGTCATACTTTTTAATACTTTCCAGCATTCTTGCACATCAAAAAAACCGGGAGAACCTACCCGGTTAAACACTATAAAAGCGTTCTCTGTTTTATTGACTTTTTTTAACGTCGGTAATAACTGAACCACTCCCTCCAAAGAGCCATATTCAGGATTAACCGTTATTAACACCGTATCCATAAAAGGCAAAAGTTTTTCTAAAAAAGTAAAGCTTTTTGGTAAATCAATGAACAGCATCTCGAATTGTCTTTAAAGGGCCTCAATCACTTTAAGTATTTTGCTTAGGTCTAATTCATGATAATTGTTGCTACTATAACACCCGGTACTATATACAGGTTTCCTAAATCAGGATGTTTTATAGTGTATTCATCTATACTGTACCCTGTGCTTTCATCCCAGGTACTAATAGAAGGCCATAGTATGTCCGGGTTTTCTAACATTTCTAAACAACTTATGCCATAAACAGTTGGCACCTTTGGAAATTCAGCTAGATCGAGAATAGCAACCGGCCTTCTATTAGGAATATTAATAGCCGCAGCAGTGGCCAATGAAGTTAATAAAGTAGTGTTCCCTTTTCCGCCCCCAGGAGAAATTGCAGTAACTATGTTGTTTCGTACAAACCGGGTTTTGGCAGTGGTCTTTAGTTGTATAATTGGCTGGTCATCATTTTTACCGGGTGCCACAGCCTCCTTTGTTATAGTAACTTTTCCTGACCATTTAGGGCTTTTAGGATTAAGCAGTTTAGCTGCACCAGGGAAAAAGGTTGCCATTTCTATGCTTGCCCTGGCTGTAGGTTGTTGACCATTCCAATAAACCCTAACTTCTTTAATTTGGGATGCTACTGTTGTGTTTTTCAGATGGTTTCTAGCAATAATCTCAGCATGGGACGGATTATTTGTTGTAGCTAAATATACTACTGCATGTCGTGCGGCTCTATCGGTCTGGTAGCTGTTATATAACCACAAGCCGTGAATAAGAAATATACACAGAACTGCCAAATATATGCAAAAAACCAAAGCAAACTCTACCAATGCCTGTCCTTTTTGATCTTTAATAAGGTTTTTCATATTTCACCTCCTATAAAACAAAAAGCCCACTGTTAGGTTACTAACAGTGGGCTAGTGAACTATAGGCCAACTCTAATTTTTCTGTCGGTTTCGGGTAAATTCATCTTCTTAACAGTAATTGTAACACTATCTTTATTATCTTGCGGATATACGTCTGTCCATGAATCATTTGCTGGCCATGCCTCACCATTTATAGTGTATGTTCCTGGGCCTGCATTGAAATTATATGGATACTGCTTAATCTCCTTGGGGCCTAGATTAAGAGTGTGTACTTTCGGGCCTCCCGGTCCATTAATCGTAACCTTTACTGGCAGTGTGCCAGGGAAGTTATCTTTACGCCTTACAGTCACTGTTGATTCTACAAGAACGCTGTTGTCTGGAATTACCCAATTAGTTTTCAGAGGTTGTATTTTGATAGCTATATCATATGCTTGAACTTCGATGTGTGCTATATCCTCGTTGTTATCCCGGTTGGCGTCTGTTGGAGTGCTCACTGGTTCAATTCTTGATATTATTTCGGTGTTTGTATGTTGTGAGGTAACAGTAAAGTCATACTCTTTTGTTTCCCCGGGTTGAAACAAAGCCTCTGTTACCGGCAGTGTTACAGGGTATTCGTTGTTGCCCACCTTGTGCACCAGTGAAAGTCTAGCTGTCTCCGGTTGTGGATGATCGGCGTTGAGACTAAACCTTACTTTTGATGTAATTTTAGTGTTTGGCGCAACATCAAATACGTGCTCTGGTATTGTTGTTGAGAAGTCAGGGAGTTCTGCAACTATACCATACCAGGTAACCATCACCGGTAAGTACCAGCGCCAGCCCTCTACAGCGTTACTAAAACCTTCACCCTGGTCAGTGTGGTAGGCTTTAAGATCAAAGGCCCCTGCTTCGGGCGTCAAGTCAAAATTCCACTCGACGGTTGCACTGCCGGTTGTTAGGTCAGTGTCAACCTCCAGGGCAGAAAGATTATTGGGGGAGATATCTTAGATAATCTCTTAAAAAGATCTCCCACGCAACTCCCCAAGATTTTGGGCTAGAGGTATTGCCAGCATCATAATGCGATTGGTCAAATATATGTGTTGCCTCGACACGTGTTATTTCGTAGTGTTTTTTGTCATCTGGCAAAGTATAAACCTGAGTATGCTTTTTGCCTTTTTGCCCCTTTACATCAGGAACACCGTCATTATTCGTGTCCTGCCAGGTGACACCGTCACTGTGCAGCCAGATATCAAAATATCCGGCTCCTACCTGACGGTGTATAATTTGCTCACCGGTGTTTGCAAATGCCGCCGGTACAAGTCCCAGCAGCAGCGCAAACGTTAATAATATAGCAGTTAGTTTACGCATTTCTAATTACCCCCTTTTAAGGGGTTTTCAATCATTAAATGTGCACCAGGGAACTCAACCATAACGTAATCAACTTTGGTTATATCTGCTGTCGGCCATCCCTCTGAACCATCCCTGCGGTCATTAATAATGGAGTGCTTTGATTCAAAAGGACTATCCTTTGAATAGCTCTGGCGGTCTGGATCACGTTGACGTAGCTTATCATCTTCAACTAAGAAGACAAAGCCGGCTGTTCCCACCGGGTTACTTCGCTTAACATACACATATTCATCATCAAATCTAATATCGTGAATAATCTCTGTATCAAACAACTTATAGTCATTTTTCTTTAAATCATCAACAGTAATATATACTACCTTATCAGTTGGTGAAAACCAGGGGTGCTGGTACTTAGTGCCCAGTGTTTGGGTGGAATCCCTAACATCAATTGCCTCTTGTTGCTGTGGCGGCTCCTGCTCTTGGTGGCCACCAATGTAGTCTACCACTGCACTATAATCAGGCTTTTCTTGCCCTTTAGGATAAGCTAATACAATACCGTTTTGAGGATCCCAATCCACTTGATAGCCTAATGCTTCAGCTACAAACCTAGCGGGCAAGAATGTTCTGCCATCACGCAACAACGGTGCAACATCAGTTGTGGTTACTTTTCCATCACTTTTAATCTGTTTCTGCCCTACTGCCAGTTCTACTACTGGAAATCCCGGCTCTGACAGTGTTACTCTTGGGCTTTCCCATGCAATGTTCTCATTTTCAACGCCTAGGGCGTTACTTAGAAACCGAATGGGTACAAAGGTACGACCCTGCTCGATGAAGGGGGCAGCGTCCATTTTGATGCCG
The DNA here is from genome assembly GCF_000711975.1 of Desulfofalx alkaliphila DSM 12257. Classification (NCBI taxonomy): domain Bacteria; kingdom Bacillati; phylum Bacillota; class Clostridia; order Eubacteriales; family Peptococcaceae; genus Desulfofalx; species Desulfofalx alkaliphila. Next base: position 17,502 of record NZ_KL544002.1, read on the forward strand.
GGCACTTTGTTGTCAATAAAGTAGTGATCTTGGCCAACTACGAACACTACGCTTTTAACTAACTCTTTTTGCTCGTATACGTCTACTTGTTCCCGTTGCTGGGCAGCAACAGCACGCATACCCGGTACGAGCAAAACAAATAAAGCTAAACATACTGTAAAGGCTAATAATCTTTTCATTAATCATCACTCTCCTTATAATATATAGACGAAACAAAACATGTGTTTGTTCCCATGTATTTCCTTTATTTCATTGAACATGCTTGACAAAGTTAAAACTTTTAAAGATAATAAAAGTGGGAATACTAATAACTAACAAAACGGCTTGGGTGCCTCACATACCGAGGTTTTCATCTTAAACCCTTAAACTGCTACCCACAGTTTAAGGGTTTTTAACTACTTACGACGGTCGGTGATTAACACTACTAGGGTGATAAGTAGGATGATAGCTATAACAGTCTGTATTGCGTCACTTATGGTAATCATCCCGCCTCACCCCCTTTCTTGGATGTTTCCATCCCCGGCAGGTGAGGCCCGTTAGTTAGTTATGTATTCCCAAAGTTATTTTACCACATTTTTCTACATCGAACTACTGTATAAGTATCAACGATTTCCCTACTGTGCTCTACTATTTACGCCAGTGCCGTCCACTGTCAGTCTCAGTGGATAGGTAAGGGTTATTGTGTCTGTTGTACTACCACCACGCCTATGGCAATGAGAGCTATTACTGAGTGGTGGACAAGGGGTAGAGGTCATCCAGTAGTAACTTCTACTAACCGTATATCGTACAGTTAAATCGTATTGCCGGGGATGCTCTGCCATTAATCTACCAGCTATTGGATTGAAAATTTTTGCTCCATCCATGCCCCAATTTTGTTCAAAGGTTAATTCTGCAGTTCTATTGCCTGTAACTCTCATGGGTATTGACTTTGTTCCTTGGGGCGGTAAAGGGTTGCCAAAAGTAAAATTAGGATGTTTATTTGGCACTATTAATTCTGCACTGACAAGATGCCAACTGGTCAGGTATGCACCATGGCAGCCTCTACTGGGTACTGGTGGTGTTGGGGCAGTAAACCTGCAAGTTACCCGATCCGTCCACTTTGCAGTCCCTGGGGGCCGGGTGATGCTGCCATCTTGGGACACCGCTGTAAGGTTAGCCGAACCCGGCTGCACAGGCGGTGGAGGTTGCATAATATTTACGTATGCCCTATCTTCATTGTTTTCAAGGTTAGGATCTGTGACCACTACTGGTTCTATGGTGGTGATGATTTCACTATCTACACTCTGTGCTGTAAAGCTATAAGTGTACTCTTTTACTTCACCCGGTTGGTATACATCTTCAGCAGGGTTTAAAACTATATTGTAATCTGTGCCGTTAACATGATGAACAAGAGACAGCCTAGCAGCTGCCGGCCCGGGGGCATCTTCATTAAGCTTAAACCTCACTTTAGATGCTATTTTGGTTCCTGGTGCAATGTCTCCAAACCATTGTTCATCTAACTCAACTGAAAAATCATACACCCCATCCACAGGTACACCATACCAGGTAATAATGCCCGGCAAGTACCACCGCCAGCCTTCCACTAGGTTGCTGATGTTGGCTGGCTCGTAGCCGATGTACCGGCGGTTTTCTTCGTCCTTAATATTAAGTGCACTTGTTAAAGGGACAAGATCAAGCCCCCACTGTACCGTTGCACTGCCGGCAGCTAAGTCCTGGCTGGTGACTTGAACAGTCAGGTTTTGGGGAAGATAAGCCAAGTAATATTCATGAAACTTTTGCATTGGCATAACTTCTTCCCCTGGGTTTGTGTTAATCCAGGGTTGGCCATCCGGGCCGGATGTGCGACCACCGGCGGTAATATATTCATCAGGGGTAAAGGGATATTGTACCTCTACCCGTGTTAATTCATATCTTCCCAGTTCATCAGCTGCACTATAATTAAAGGGTTTGGTTGACTTCCCGGTCTGGCCGGGCATATCTGGGTTGCCGTCATTGTTTGTATCCTGCCACTGGCTACCTTTCCAGATATCGAAGTAGCCCATTATTACCTCTTGTTTAACAATTTGTTCCTCATTTTGGGGCAATGCTAAAGCCGTTCCAACCGGAACGGCTAACAGTAAAGCTATTAACAGCAAAATACTGATTCTTTTTAACATGAGATTCAATTACCTCCTTTGTATAAAGGATTTTGGACCAAAAGCAGTTCGTCGCCAAGCTCAAACATGATGTGGGTTACTTTGGTTAAATCGGCAGGTGGAAGAAATGCCATCCCATCCGGTGTACCCGCACGAATATGATCAACTGGTGCGGTCAACGTGCCGGTGACTGTTCCCATATATCCACCACCACCGCGGTAACGAACAACTTTACCCTCTTCAACCAGGTAGAACTTAGGCATAGATTTGCCAGGGTTTGATGCTGTTACAGTTACACCGTCCGGGGTAACCTTTAAGTCATGGATAATATCTCCACGATGACCATCTTTTCCAGCAATTTCAATACCATTGGGTTTTAAATCAGCAACAGTGACTTCTTGAATTACCGGATTTGTGGTATTTAACCAATCCCATTTATCTTGTAAACTCTTCTGAACTTCTGGGGCAAAGTTCCAATCGGCAAAACTAAAGGGCTTGCCTTCAAGGGGCTTGGCTTTGTCGTACAGTTCTTCTGCACTACCTACAGGTGTTTCGGGTTCTTCTTTAACTGGCGGCTGTTCCCCACCAATGTAGTCTACCACTTCGCTATAATCAGGCTTAGGCTGCCCTTTGGGATAAGCTAAAACGATGTTGTTTTGGGCATCCCATTCCACTGTGTAGCCAAGGGCCTCAGCTACGAATCTAGCAGGAAGAAAAGTTCTACCGTTTCTTAGTAACGGTGCCACATCGGTTTTTGTAACTTTTCCATCACTTTTAATCTGTTTCTGCCCTACTGCCAGTTCTACTACTGGAAATCCTGGCTCTGACAGTGTTACTCTTGGGCTTTCCCATGCAATGTTCTCATTTTCAACGCCTAGGGCGTTACTTAGAAACCGAATGGGCACAAAGGTACGACCCTGCTCGATGAAGGGGGCAGCGTCCATCTTGATGCCAGGCACTTTGTTGTCTATAAAGTAGCGATCTTGGCCAACTACGAATACAACGCTTTTAACTAGCTGTTTTTGTTCGTATACGTCAACTTGTTCTTGCTGGGCAGCAACAGCACGCATACCCGGTACGAGTAAAACAAATAAAGCCAAACATACTGTAAAGGCTAATAATCTTTTCATTAATCATCACTCTCCTTATAATATATAGACGAAACAAAACATGTGTTTGTTCCCATGTATTTC
>NZ_KL544002.1:20924-25578 GCF_000711975.1 Desulfofalx alkaliphila DSM 12257
TATTGCGTCACTTATGGTAATCATCCCGCCCCACCCCCTTTCTTGGATGTTTCCATCCCCGGCAGGTGAGGCCCGTTAGTTAGTTATGTATTCCCGGTTATTATTTTACCACAATTTTCTACGTTAAACAGCCAAATACGGGTTAATAACAACAAGCCCTTCTATGAATCTAAAGCGTTTTTTGTTTAAAGTAAAAAGAACCGCCTTATTAACTTGGGCAGTGGCTGCTATCAGAGCATCCATTGGCTCCAAACCGTGGGAAGCACGATATTTAGCTAATAGATTACCGGCCGCTTTCGCTATGTTTGAATCAACGGTAATAACAGAAATTAACCCTGTATAATTTCCATCCTCAACCTCCTGTAGTTGCTTTGTGGCTTGTGGGATATTGCGAAGGTGGTCAATAATAATGTTTGTATCAAGAATTATTTTCAAGGCTATCCAACCTCCTGCCAGAGTCCTTGCGAATATCCTCAACAAACTCTTTGCCGCTAGTTTCCATATCTGATAATATTCCTGCAGTTTGAGCCACAACTCCCTTTGGAATATCTCTTTTTTTATTAGTTTTTAAAATCATTTCACCCCCCCTTCTTCATTGTTGCTCGCATTATCACCCTCCCCCCTTCGCGAACATACTTTAATAAAGTTCATAATCTTTACCCATTCCTGCCCTGTTTCCATTGTGCAGTGTGGGATGTTTTCTGCGGCAGAAGTAAGGAAATCCTCTAATTTGATATTTGTTTCAACACGATACTGGCATATCTTGTTTAAACCATCTGTAAAGGTTAATTCTACAGTAGGAGTTGTTACTCCCACCCTTGCTAGTTCTTGTAACTGCCAGGATATAAGTTTGCCCTCTTGGGGCGTTGTTATTGGCACCACTATAATATCCGCCTCTTTTAAGGCAGCGTAAGTGGGTGGCAACTCAAAATCCCTACCTGCATCAATTACAACCACAGAGCTTTCTTTTCTTGCCTTGTCAATTAGTTGCTTAAATAACCCCTTTGCATCCACGGCGTTTTTAGCACATGTGGGAGTACCGATGTTTCCTAGCTTATTACCTGCCGGTAGATACCTTATTCCCCATTTTATGGTTCTTAGCATTTTGGTCAACAGTTCAGGATTAAGGGAATCGCCCCAGGTCATAATACCTGCATCTTTTTCGCTGGCATCTTGAATACCCGTCTGTTTAATACCAAACCAAACGTCTAGCTCTGGACAGGTCAGATCAAAGTTTAGTAACGCTGCCTTTCCGCTAATAGCTAAATTAAGTGCAGTAAAGGACTTATAATAACCTGTCGGGTTCCAAACGGCAATAACTTTTGATGATTGAATATTAGTACCGTCGCTGTTTGTATCCCTCTCAAGCATGGCTTTGATCGACTCCTTTGTTCCAGTGGACATTTGCTGTATTTTACTGCCTATGCCGGACAGGGGATTGCCAATGTTAATTTTCGGTATTAATTTAACGGAAGGTTTTGGCGTTTTTGCTTTAGGGCTACTTAGGTGATCTTCTTGATCGGTGCCTCCCGATTCCTCTTGAAAATAGTTGCTTTTTTTAGTAGACACGTCACTATCTTCTAAGCTAACTCCCAATAAATACCGTCTAACATCTGAGATATTCTTTTTAGTATTAAACCATTTTTGCAGATCATCTCCATCAATAGTTTCAACAAAGTAAATATCAAAAATAGCTAGATTGATAACTGATTGCAGAAACTCAATGTCATTCTCTCTTTCTGGCGGTAAAAGTAGTATTAGTTGACTATCTGGACGTGATGTGCGTATTAGAGTTAGTTTTTCAACAAATAACTTGTCACGAGCCTGCTTACCAGTAGCAATATCAACTTTTACAAATCTTTAGACAAGAAAGCCTCGCCCATGAATGGGCGGAGATGAATTGTTTCTTGCATACCTTTATGATATAATAGATGTAAAAACATTATCTATATGAGGTTATAGCAATGAATACCTATAAGAGCACACGCCATGCAAAATTTTTGTTGAACTACCATTTTATTTGGATACCAAAATATCGAAAACAGATATTGGATAACGATAAAATCAAACAGTTAATCACTGACACAATTGATGAACTCGCTATCCAACATGGATTTGACGTACTTGCACTCGAAATCATGTCCGATCATATTCATTTGTTTGTTTCGGCGCTCCCGAAAGATTCACCAAGTCAATTAATGAACATCATTAAAGGAACAACTGGTCGGAGAATAGCCAAGCAATTCCCTGAGCTTAGGAAACGAGGTTCAATATGGACACGAGCCTATTTTGTATCCAGTGCAGGTCATGTTAGCTCCGAAACCATTAAACAGTACATCGAACAACAAAACAGGAGGTGAACCTTTTGCAATTAACCATCGTGTTAGAACTTCTTCAACCTACAAAAAGAAAAGAAGCTGTTATGTTTTCGAACGTACGTGAAGTAGTCAAAAACCGACAAGCGATTGCGAGTGAACTTAAAAAAGGTAATACAAAGTTGAGTTCCGCTCACTTTAAACAAAGTCGGCTTCCTTCTGCTGTAAAAAACCAAAACATACGAGAAGTGAAGGCGCTTTATCGACTATTCAAACAATCGGAATCAAAAAAGGAAAACATGACATTTAAAGATAACCAACCTATTTGTTTTAACAACCAGAACTTCGCCTTAGATGGTCATATGATTTCATTTCCATTGTATGATGATAAGGTTCGACGTTTTGTCTTTCCTGTCAAACAAACAGAACGTTTAACGCTGTTGAACGATTATATGAAACAAGGTGCTAAGTTAGGGAAAGCAAGTTTGTTTTATCGTCAAGGCAAGTGGTACTTCGCTGTCACTATTCAAACAAAGGTGAATCAATCGACCAACAAACAAGTGATGGGGATTGACATTGGATTAAGACAACTAGCTGTCGCTAGCGTGTTCAATGAACAGAATGAAGAAATAAATCGAGTTTTCCATAACGGAAAACAAGTCGGTTTTATTCGTAAAAAATACCGTTCTGTAAGAAGAAAGCTCGGTAAAGCAAAACAACCTAAGTTAATCAAACGATTAGGTGACAAAGAACAACGATGGATGACCAATAAAAACCATCAAATCAGTCGTCAACTTATTAATCTTGCGGTGCAAGAGCAAGTTGGCGTTATTGTGATGGAGAAACTAGAGAACATCCGTCAAACAGCTCGTTCTTTGCGTCGTGTTGATCGTTCACTTCATAGCTGGGCTTTTTATGAACTGCAATCATTTATCGAGTACAAAGCTAAACTAGCGGGTATTAAGGTGGTCTACATTGACCCTAAACACACCTCTCAACGTTGTTCATCATGCGGTGTTGTGAAAAAGCAACAACGCAAGCGTAACATCTACCACTGTTCTTGTGGTAATCATATTCACGCTGACTTAAATGCGAGTCGAAATATCGCTCAGATTTATAACGAACAACAATCTGCCTAAATGGTCACAGTTTAGGTGCTTGAAGTAGTATAACTATCTTCAAGAGGGCAGATGACACTGCCTTAAACCATCGTCATACTGAGCTACCAGAAATGGACTGCTCTTTAATCAGGTGGTAATCTCGTAAGTTCCTTTCAGGAATCCTCGTTCATGAATGAACATGAATGGGCGGGGAGGATGTCAAATAAGGGTTCTCTCGCTTTTTTGCAACACGGATGATGTTTTGTTTCTTAGACATAAAAAATACCTCCCAAATTAATTATTTAGCCGGGAGGATTCCAAAGTCGAATATATTAACTATTTATCGAAAAACCCTTTTTAAAATCTGTAAAAAAGTATGTAAATAAAGGTCTCAAGCCTTGCCATAACAAAGGAAAAGCCTTATAATATATGTATACAGATTTTAGGCAATATTAAACCAGACCTTTAAGAGTGGGGATTTTTAAAGGTTGATTAAAGGGTTTCCGACTAAGGAATCCTCCCGTATTAAGTTAGTTGAGGTTAACGACCTCAGCGCTCAAAATTTCATCTCCTTTACAGGTGGTGTTGGTAGCACCACCACGATTATTACCCTCTCTTTATCGGAGAGGGTTTTTTGTTTGACGCTATGAAATCATTAGCTTTACTAATGACTGCTTGTCCTGCTTACTTTGTTCATATTTAAGGTAGTAGTGATGCACAGCCTTCTCAATCAGGGCTGTTTCAGTTAGGCTTATCCCCGCCATTTGCCTTTCGCCTTCGGGTAGCATCTTTTCCAGTTCAGATAGCATAATTTTTAACTAACTTGGCAAGAAGTCTCCCATCTTCTACAAGTGGGAGATGAATTGCCAATTATTGTTATGATTTATAAACTCTATATGCTTAAAACTAACTTGTTTATATGATTTGTTTGGTATAGTGATATAATTACCTTCTATATCTTGTATATATGCACCACCATTAGCAAAGCCTGTTGTGAACTACCCCCACTTAATTTCTAGCGAAAATTTGAAGTGGGGGCTTCCAAAGAAGTTTGACTGCTTTAAGCAATCCTTATTCTTTGAGGCGTGTCCACTTCGCCGCTAGAGCATAAGACACTCAGGTCTACAGCTTTACTTTTCTTTAAGATGTTTAATGCACCATTTACATCAGCATTGATTAGTTTGCCGGACTTTGTTCGATACAAACCTCGCTTAATACGTTTACCACTGAACTTATATT